>NZ_BSPX01000076.1:0-21400 GCF_030161255.1 Zoogloea oryzae | reverse complement strand
GAACACGAAGAACGGAAACACCCCGTAGGCCGCCCACAGCCCATGCACCCAGCCCGGCGGCCACGGCCACGCGGGGCCGGCCACGGCGCCGGTGCGGGCGAGGAGCTCCCACACCCACGGGAGGAAGACCAGCACGCTCTGCACCGCCCCGGCGAGAAACATCGGCCGGTGGGGCGCGGCGAACAGGATCGCCGCACGGGACGCGGGCGCGGGCGGCACCGGGGGCGGCGCGGCGGGTCGGGACTGGAGCTGGATGGGCTTTTCCATGTTTGATGAGTCAAAAAGTCAGCAAATGGCCGCAAGGCCGGCTGTGAAGCGCGCGCCCGGGGTTAGAATCAAGGGCTTGACGCCGCCCACGTTGAAAGTCCGCCATGAGTAACGACAAGATCGACATCCCCGGCCTGCTGAGCCGGATGCCCCTGTTCAGCGCCCTGTCGCCCGAAGACCTCGCCCACATGGCGGCGGCCTCGCGGGAAAAACGGCTGCAGAAAGGCGAACGGCTGTTCCAGCGGGGCGAACACCCCAAGGGCTTCTTCCTGGTCGTGTGGGGGCAGATCAAGCTGGCCTTCACCTCGGCCCAGGGCAACGAGAAGGTCGTCGAGATCCTCGGCCCGCTGCAGAGCTTCGGCGAGGCGGTGATGTTCCTCGACCAGCCCTACCCGGTGCTCGGCGAGGCGCTCTCCGACACCCTGCTGCTGCACATCGGCGCGGGCGCGGTGTTCGACCAGATCGAGCAGGACCCGCGCTTTGCCCGCAAGCTGCTGGCGGGCATGTCGATCCGCCTGCATTCGATGGTGCGCGACGTGGAATCCTACGCGCTGCGCTCGTCCACCCAGCGGGTCATCGGCTACCTGCTGCAGCTGGCCGAAAGCGCCCCCTGCGCGCCGGGCGGGCGTCACGAGGTGGAACTGCCCACCAGCAAGCAGGTGATCGCCTCGCGCCTCAGCCTGACGCCGGAAACCCTCTCGCGCATCTTCCACGAGCTGTCCGAAGCCGGCCTGATCTCGGTGCAGGGCAAGCACATCGTGATCCACGACGCCGCCAAGCTGGCCCTCCACGACTGAAACGCCGCCTCAGGGGGCGGCCGCGTGACGGATGTGGATGTGAAACTCCCCGCTGTCCGTGGATTCGGTGCGGTGGGTGTATCCGTTGCGCCGCAGGATGTCGTACAGCGGCCCCGGCTCCCGATACAACATCAGGATCACCTCGCCGTCCGGCGGCAAGGTGTCGAGGGCCTCGAGGGTCAGGTTGAGGGGTTCCGGCGGCATCAGACCGCGGGCGTCGACAATGATGGGCGTGGTGATATCGGTCATGGGATGCTCTGGAAAAAGTGGCGGAAACGCCGGTGCGGACACCAGATTGGCCCATTCGCCCCCGGTGAACCTTGAGCGCGGTCAAGCTGATGAACGGTTGGCGTGGTGCAGGTCGCATACGAAGGCCCGGAATGGGTGATAAATTCGCGGCCATGCCGAATGAGACTCAATCGTGAAGGAAGGTTCCGCCCTGCTCGCCGCCCTGGCCCTGGCGGCGGGCATCGCCTATTGGTCAGATCACTTCCGCACCGAAGGCTGGAGCGCCGCTCCGCAGACGGAGAGCCCCTTCCCCCACCAGCAGACGGCCGCCCGCTCGCCCAGCCCGGTGCCACCGCCGGCCGCGCCCGAGCGGCTGGAAGTCCACGCCGCCAGCGACGCCACCGACAAGGCTGCCCTGTGCGCCGAGCTGCAGGAAGTGATCGAGGGCGTGGACGCCGCCCTCCTCCACCCCCAGTCACCGGGTTCGGCCGAACAGCTTCTCAACCGCCGCCGGACCTACGTGGAAAAACGGATGGCGCTGGGCTGCTGATGGCCCGCCCGGCGCTCGATCGCGGATGAAGGAAGGCCCGGTCCTGCTCATCGCCCTGCTGCTCACCGCGGCAACGGCGTGGTGGTCGGCGGAGCATCCGCACGCCCCCGAAGCCCCCGCCGAAACCCCGACACCGGCCGCCGCCCCCGTCGCCCCGCCGCCGGCGCTGGCCAACCCGATGCCACCACCGCCACCCGCAGCCCGGCCGGACCAGGCCTACCGCTGCCTGCGGGGCGGCACGCCGACCTTCTCCGATCGCCCCTGCGCGCCGGGCGAGGCGCAGGAAGTCATCACCCTGCGCACGCCGCCACCGGGCTCGCCCACCGCGAGCTATCAGGAACAGTACGAACGCCTGGTGGCAGACCGGCCGGTGGTGCCGCCGCCACCGCGGCCGGCTGCCCGCCAGCACGACGAGACCGACCGGAAGGCGGCCGAATGCGAACACTGGCTGGCGGTGATCCGCGACATCGACACGAGCATGCGCCAGCCCCAGTCGGGCCCGATGATGGACCACTTCGCCGCCCGCCGCCGCGCGGCCCACGACCGCCGCTTCACGCTGGGCTGCTGACGGCCCGCGCGGCCCTCAGTGGCTGGTGCCTTCCGAACGCTGGATCTTGTTGAAGAGGTTGTACTTGCCGATGGGCTTGCTGGCGGGCAGGCGCTTGATTTCCTTGAAGGTGCTGGCGTCGAGGAAGATCAGCGCGCCATCCTTTTCCATCAGGCTGGCGATCACGTAGCGGCCGTAGCGGTCGAACTCCACGTGGGCGAAGGTCTTGCCGGGCTCGGGCCGTATCTGCGCCACCACCTTGAGCTGCTGCTTGTCCACCACCTGCAGGGTGTCCCTGGCCGTCGGGCTCATCATCGAATCGACCCACGCGTAGGGGCTGTTCTCGTGGCTGCGCAGGAAGAAACCCGGGCCCAGCGTGGGGATCGTCGCCAGCGTCTGCCAGTTCTGCATGTCGATCACGCTCACCTGGGCGTCCTTCAGGTTGGTGCTCGCCACCACCCGGCGGCCGTCGCGTAGCCACGAGATGCCCGAGCCCAGGTGCGGCATGCCGGGCAGATCCAGCGCAGCAATGGGGCGACGCACGTCGAGGTTGACCACCTGCCCGCGGCCTTCGCGGCTGGCGCCGACCAGGTTGGCGTAATCCTGCGTGAAGAAGAAGTCGTCCAGCGGCACGTCGAGCACCGTCCGGCGCGGGTTGAGATAACCCGGCGTGGCGATGGCTTCGCCCATCTTGTAGTCGTGCACGTAGCCGTTGAAGAAGGGCTTGGCGGCCGGGTCGTAGGACACTTCCCAGATTTCCGGCAGATCCTTCAGGCCGATGATGAAGCTCTTCCGCGGCGCGGCGTCGTACACCGCCGAGATGCGCGAGGCGGCGTCGCCCTTGAGGTTGGCGCCGTCGATGACCTTGAGCAGCTTGAGGTCGGCATCGAAGATCACCACGTTGCCCGGCAGATAGTTGGCCACCGCAACAAAGCGCCCGTCGGACGACACCGCCGCGTTGCGGGTGTTGATGCCCGCGCGCACCTCGGCGACGACCTTCAGGTTCCAGATGTCGAACTTGCTCACCCAGCCGTCCCGCGAGGCGAAGAACACGTAGCGGCCGTCCGGCGTGAACTTCGGCCCGCCGTGCAGGGCGTAGCGCGACGGGAAGCGGAAGATGCGCTCCATGCGGTCGCCGTCGAGCACGCTCACGTGGTGATCGCCAGCCTCGACGACGATGAACAGGTTCATCGGGTCGGCCTTGGCCACGTCGCCCTGGCGCGCGTCGGGCAGGCTGCCGGGCGGGAAGGGCTCGGTGCGCGAGGCGCGGATGTCGGCCTCGCTCCAGGCCGGCGCCGGGCTCACCGGCGAGTAGATCCAGCCGGCAAGCGCCTCGATCTCGTCGGGCTGGAGCGTCTGGCCGAAGGGCGGCATCTGGGTGGCGGCGCGGCCTTCGCGGATGGTGGCGACAGCGTCCTTGCGCTTGAGGCGCTCGAGGCTCTCGGGCAGCAGCGCCGGGCCCATGCCTCCGAGGCGGCCGGCGCCATGGCAGGAGAGGCAGTGCTGGGTGTAGAGCGCGGGGGCGTCGGCGGCAGCGGCCGGCGCCAGGTTGCCGACGAACAGGGCGGCGAGGATCAGGCTGGAAATCTTCATGGCGCGCATTCGGTGTGGATCGGGCGGGGCCCGACGGGTTCGGGGCCGGGATGACGCTGGGCGGATCAGGCGGCCGGCTGCAGGCGCACCCACGGCTTCACCTCGAGCCGCGCCGCATCGTCAGCCACGCCGATCTCGGCGTTGTCGAGGTAGCAGCCGGGGTCTTCCTGCCACGGGTCGCCGGTGAGCTGCTGGGCGCGCACGCGGGTGTTGCCGTTGCACATGACGAGGTAGCGGCACTCGGCGCAGCGGCCGGTAACAGGCCGGGGCGACTGCTTGAGGCCGGCCATCAGCGGGTCGGAGACATCCGTCCAGATGTCGCCGAACTTGCGCTCGCGCACGTTGCCCAGCGTGTGGTGCCACCACATGGTGTCGGGGTGCACGTTGCCCAGGTTGTCGATGTTGGCGACGTTGATACCGCTGGAGTTGCCGCCCCACTGCATCAGCTTCGCCTCGATGTGGGCGGCCCGCTCGGGGAAGCGGCGGCGCACCCACTGCAGGAAGAACGGGCCGTCGGCGTCGTTGTTGCCGGTGGTGAAATCCTTGTCGAGGCCGCGCCTTTCGCAATCCCAGGCGGTCTCGAAGAGCAGCTCCATCGCGTCGCGGGTGAGGATGTGGCGGGCGTCGTCGGCGCGGTTCTTGTTGCCGCGGCCGGCATAGTTGAGGTGCGAGAAATAGAAGCGGTCGATGCCTTCGTCTTCCACCAGCTGCAGCACGCCGGGCAGGTCGGACGCGTTGTCCTGGGTCATGGTGTAGCGCACGCCCACCTTCACGCCGAGCTCGCGGCAGCGGCGCAGGCCGGCCAGCGAGCGGTCGAAGGCGCCGTCGAGGCGACGGAACTTGTCGTGGGTCTCGCGGATGCCGTCGAGGCTCACCCCCACGTAGTCGAAGTCGGCGGCGGCAATGCGCTCGATGTTGCTGTCGTCGATCAGCGTGCCGTTGGACGACAGGCCCACGTAGAAGCCCATCGCCTTGGCGCGCCCGGCGATCTCGAAAATGTCGGGGCGCAGGAGCGGCTCGCCGCCGGAGAGGATCAGCACCGGCACCCGGAAGGCCTTGAGGTCGTCCATGGTGCGGAAGATCTCGTGGGTCGAAAGCTCGCCGGCAAAATCGGTGTCGGCCGAGATCGAGTAGCAGTGCTTGCAGGTGAGGTTGCAGCGGCGGATCAGGTTCCAGATCACCACCGGACCCGGCGGGTTGCGCTTCGGCCCGATCGGCGTGGGCGCCGCGATTTCGCGGAGATAAGCGGAGATGCGGAACATGACGGCAGCCTCGGTAAGGGATGGCCCGATTGTCACCGCCGCCCGGGCGCCATGACCTTGACGGGTATCAACGGCGCAGGGCTGATCGCACCGCGGACGGGCACCAGCGCCGCGTTTTGTTAGCGTGGATCAAAGCGCGTCCGGCTGGCGGGGGTAAGCTACCGATATCCGAGCAAAACACTCAACTACTCCAGCGCCACGCCATGGCCAAGAAGTTTCCCCTGCACCCGAAGCACCCCGAGCGCATCTGCTGGGGCTGCGACAAGTATTGCCCGACGGACGCCCTCGCCTGCGGCAACGGCTCGGGCCGCACGCTTCACCCGGCCGAGATGCTGGGCGAAGACTGGTACACCTTCGGCGACTGGGGCCTCGACATCGACCCCGAGACCGACAGCGTGCCGCCGACCCGCGACGGAACCTGAGCCGGCCGATCCGGCGCTACTTCGCGCCCCAGGGCATCACCGGCACCGTCGAGATGCTGTTGGCCGGCGCGCCGTCGATCAGCTTGCGGCTGATGGCGACGTACACCAGCGTGTTGTTGGCCTTGTCGAACATCCGCACGATGCGCGTCTCCTTGAACACCAGCGAGGTGTCCTCCGAGAACACCACCTCGTTCTCGGGCAGCTTGGCCGGCAGGGTGATCGGGCCGGTCTGGCGGCAGGCCAGCGAGAACTGCGACGGGTCCTGGGCCAGCCCGAGGCTGCCCGACACGCCGCCGGTGCGGGCCTGGCTCACGTGGCAGGTCACGCCCGGCACCCTGGCGTCGTGGAAGGCCTCGACGCACACCTTGTGGTTGGCGCCGATGAGTTTCCAGGTGGTGGTCACGCAGCCCACCTCGTCGGCGGCGGCGTGGGTGGCGGCAAGGCCGAGGACGATCGTGGCAAAGGCGTTGCGGTAGCGCATCAGGGGCTCCTTTCTGACAGAATGAGGCACATCCGGCTGCCCGGACGTCATCCGGGCCACTGTACCCCAAACGCCCCCGACAACCCACCCGTCGACACCCATGGCCATCGTTCATCCCGCAGGCTGGCGCGAGCTGGCCGCCACCGGCGCCGCCCAGCGCGAGATCGAGACCCTCGCCCAGCTCGCCGACGGCCTCTCCGACGACTACACGATCTTCCACGGCGTGCACTGGACGCGCATCCACCAGGGCCGCCACGCCATCGTCGGCGAGATCGACTTCGCCATCGTCGGCCCCACCGGCAAGCTGCTGCTGGTCGAGCAGAAATCCGGCTTTCTGGCCGAGACGCCCGGCGGCCTGGTCAAACGCTACGGCCAGAAGGACAAGCAGGTGGCGATGCAGCTCGCCCGCAACGTGGACGCCCTCACCAACCGGCTGCGCGCCGTGTGCGACGGCGATCCCATCGAGGTGGACGCCCTGTTGTTCTGCCCCGACTACACCGTGCGCTCGCCCGGCACGGCCGGCATCGACCCGGCGCGCATCGTGGACGCCACCCGGCGCCCGTATCTGATCGAGGTGATCCGCGCCATCCTGCCCGCCAGCGGCCCGCGGCTCATCAACCGGGCCAAGGTCGAGCGCTTCCTGGGCGACGTGCTGGAGCTGGTGCCCGAGGTGCACGCCATCGTCGGCGAGGCCCACGCCCTGTACACCCGGCTCGCCGGCGGGCTGGCCGACTGGGCGCGGCGGATCGACTTCACGCCCTTCCGCCTGCGCGTGGTGGGCACCGCCGGATCGGGCAAGACCCAGCTGGCGATGGCCGCCTACCGCGACGCCCTGGCCGCGGGCCGGCGCCCCATGTACGTCTGCTACAACCGCCCGCTGGCCGACCACATCGCGCTGATCGCCCCGCCCGGCGGCATCGTCGTCACCTACCACCAGCTCGCCGACCGCCTGCTGCGCGCCCGCGGTGACGCACCGGATTTCACCCGGCCCGACGCCTTCGCCCGCCTCGAAGCCGCCCTCGACAGCCTCCAGCCCATCGATGCCGACCAGGTGGACGAGCTCATCATCGACGAAGGCCAGGATTTCCAGGCCGGCTGGGCCCGCAACCTGCTGCGCTTCCTGCGCCCCGGCGGCCGCGCCTGGTGGCTCGAAGACCCGCTGCAGAACCTCTACGCCCGCCCGCCGGTCGATCTGCCCGGCTGGGTGACGCTCCACGCCGACACCAACTACCGCAGCCCGCGGGACATCCTCGCCAGCCTCAACCGGCTGCTGCCCGGGCGGCCCGTGGAAGCCGGCAGCCCGGTGTCCGGCGCCGAGGTGGAGATCATCAGCTACGCCGGCCCGGATGATCTCGCCGCCGCCTCGACCCGCGCCCTCACCCGCGCCGTCGGGCTGGGCTTCAAGCGCCCGCACATCGCCCTCGTCACCTACCGCGGCCGCGAGCATTCGCTGCTCACGCCCCTCACCCGGCTGGGCAACTTCCCGCTCAAGGCGCCCACCGGCCGCTACGACCTGCTCGGCAACCCCATCCTCACCGACGGCGACATCCTCATCGACTCGGTGCACCGCTTCAAGGGCCGCGCCGCCCCCTGCGTGATCCTCACCGAGATCGACTTCACCACCCTCGATGACGCCGCCATCCGACGCCTCTTCGTCGGCGCTACCCGCGCCACCCTCAAGCTGATCCTGGTGGCCACCGAGCCCGCCGCCGCGGTGCTGCGCGAGCGCCTCCTGCCCGCATCCTGACCATTTCCCGGAGCCCCCGATGCCGCCCGCCCCCACCCACTGCTTCACCTACGGCTCGCTGATGTGCGAGGACATCATGGGCGCCGTGTGCGCCGCCCGCGCACCCTTCGTCGCCGCCACCCTCGACGGCTACCGGCGCGGGCCGGTGATCGGGCAGGAATACCCGGGCATGCAGCCGGCCCCCGGCTGCCGGGTGGAGGGCGTGCTCTACCTCGATCTGCCCGACGCCGCCTGGGCGCGCATCGATCACTTCGAGGGCGACGAATACACCCGCGAACAGGTAACCGTGCGCACCGCCGACGGCCGCTCGCTCGCCGCCTGGACCTATGTCTTCAAGCCCGAGTTCGCCAGCCGGCTTGGCCCCGGCGAATGGGACTTCCAGCGCTTCCTCGCCACCGGCAAGGCCCGCTTCACCGCGCAGTTCATGGGCTTCGACGAATCCACCCGCCCATGAAAAACGGCGGCCGCAAGGCCGCCGGACGGTTGAGCCGGGGCTGACTCAGCCGCGCAAACGACGCACCCCAAACCAGCCGAGACCGCTCAACATCAGGGCCAGGATGCCAGGTTCGGGCACGCTGCCGCCGCCCGGATTGGTCGGATCAACCACCGGGGCGAATTCGCTGTTGAACACCCAGCGCCGGATGTCATGGTCGGCCGTGGCCGCGCCGGTGCCCGAGGTGAAGCCAACGAAGGCGTTGGTGGTGCCGAGCACCGACACCAGATCGACGGTGTAGCTCATCAACGCGGCCGCCGGGCGGGTGTCGTTGAGGGCCAGACGCACCTCGAGGCTGTCGGTCACGCCGTTGTAATCCACCCAGGCGTGGAAGATGCTGCCGCTGTCGAGTTGGGCCGGCAGGGTGTCGGCACGCACCACCGAGCACACGCTGCCCGACAGGTTGATGCCGGCGTGGTTGTCGTTGTTGCCGTCGCAGGGGCCGTTGTTCCAGTTGTCGAACTCGACGCCCACGCTGTTGGCGAGCCCGTCGTAACCGATCCCGCCACCGCCGCCACCGGCCGTATTGGCCACGGTCTGCACGGTGAACACGATGCCGTCGGCGCCGCCATTGCCCTGGTTGGTGAACTGGAACTCGAAATAGCTCGAGAACGACGCGTCCGAGGCCAGCGAGATGGCATTGGTCAGGAAGGCGCTGCCCGACTGGGCGTAGTTGTTGGTGAGGCGCAGCACCCGCTCGTCGCCGACATTGGGGCCCACCACGCCCACGCCGCCGGTGTCGATGGTGGCGGTGACGCCGTTGAGGGTGAAGTCGGCCAGGCTGTTGAAGTTCTGCATATTGACCAGCAGCGCGTGGGCCGGCGCCGCGGCGAACAACGCGCCGCTCACCCCGATCATGCCGGCCAGCCGGCGCAGCCCGGTGGATTTCGAGAATTCGGATTTCTTCGACATGGACAAACCTCCCGATGCGGTCAGATGTGCTTACACCCACCCTCTGGCGAGCGTTATCCGCAAAGACGCATAAGCCATGCCAAAAAACACAAGATGCCCCTGTCCTGCATTTTGGGCGCGCCTGCCCAAAATGACCGAGAACATTGCAGCACGCGCTTTTCGGGGAAAATCCCGGCCAAAAGCCCGAATTGGGTATTTATAAAAATCAACGAATTGAAAAATTCGTCAGGCGCCCGTTCTGGGCAGCCTGTGCAGAACGGAGGACGAAAAAATGCCGCCAGGTGTTAAAAATTCCGACACCTGACGGCACTTTCGATTGACGCCGGCAGCCCGGCCGCGGGTCAGATCACCGTTTCCTTGTCCTCGCCCCCCAGCACCTCCAGCAGCGCGGGGATCAGGCGCGACAGTTCGCCGCTCATCAGGGCAAAGTCTGCCTCCATCTGCATGTCGGCGGATTCGGCGTTTTTGTCGGCTTCTTCCTTGATGATATCGAGGAAGGCGACCCGCTTGATCTCCATCTTCTCGGTGAGCACAAAGCTCACCCGGTCGTCGAAGGTCAGCGCGAGGCGGGTCGGCAGCTTGCCGGCGGCCAGGTGGTCCTGCACGTCCTTGCCGTCCAGCGCGTGGCGCACGTAGCGCACGGCGGCCTTCTCGTCGGTGACGGCGCGCAGTTCGCAGTCCAGGTCGATGGTGAAGTTGCCGCTGGCTTCGTTGGCGGCCAGCCAGCCGGTCATCACCGACACCGGCGACAGCTTGGTCTTGACCATCTTCACCGGCAGCTCGTCCAGGGTGTCGCGCAGCGCTTCGAGGACTTCCTCGGCGCGGGCCGGGCTGGAGGCGTCGATGATCAGCCAGCCGCCCACCGGGTCGATCCATGCGAACACGCGGCGGCGGCGGGTGAAGGCGCGGGGCAGCAGCTCCTGGAGCACCGCTTCCTTGATCTCCTTCATCTGCTTGCGGCCGGGCTTGTAGCCCTGCTGGGCCTCGATCATCTCGGCCTTGTCGGCGGCCACGTCATTGACGACTGACGAGGGCAGCAGCTTCTGCTCGACGGCCAGCGAGATGAGGAAATGGCCCTTCACCGGCAGCACGAAGCGGTCGTCCTTGGTGGGCGAGCTCCAGCCGCGGCTCGCCATGTCCTGGCTGCCACAGGGCTGGAAAGGGCGGGCGGCGAGCTTTTCCTGCAGCGTGTCGGCGGTAAGCGCCCAGTTTTCGGGAAGACGGTAGATCTGGAGGTTGCGGAACCACATGGCGGGGTACATCCGTGCTGATGGAAAAGAGGCGGCATTGTAGCGGCTCGGGGGCGACCAGGCAGGGGCCGTGCACCTTGGGGGTTGACACTCTGAATTTCAGAGCAATAAACTCTGAACCGCAGAGTAAAACCTCACGGAATATCCGACCATGGCCGATCCGATCACCCGCCAGCTCGACAGCATCCAGTCCATGCTCACCCGCGGCCAGCGCAACCTGCGCATGGAGCGCCACAGCCTGATCCTGTGGGGCCTCGCCGGCGCCGGGTTGTTCGCGGCGAGCGATCTGGTATTCACCGCCGAGCAGATCCCCGACACCGCCAGCCGCGCGGTGGCCTGGCTGCTGCTGCTCGTCGCGGTGCTGGGCGGCACCGGCTTTGCCGACTGGCACCTGACCCGCCGCGTGAAGGCCGCGCGGGACGAGACCTGGTCGTTCATCCACCGCCAGGTGGTCAAGCTGCTGTGGCTGTTGATGGCGGTCGGCACGCTGTTCACCTTCGCCACCTTCTTCTACGGCGGCGCCTACATGCTGTGCACCGTGTGGCTGGTGATGATCGGGCTGGCGCTGTACGTCCACGGCCTGTTCTCAGAAGAGGTGCTCGAATGGACCGGCGGCATCATCATCGCCATCGGCGTGGCGGGCCTCGCCGCCCGGCTGCCCTTCGAGACGATGAAGTGGATCGCCGCCGCGGTGTTCGGCATCGGCCTGCCGCTGCTGTCGCTGCTCCTCGACCACGGCCGCACGCGGCCCTTCGCGGTGCGCCTGGGCCAGGCCGCCGGGTGGACGGTGATGGTGCTGGCGGCACCGCTGGCCGCCCATCGCCTCGCCGCCGCCAACCTGCCGCCGGAGCTGCCGGTCACGTCGCTTTCCGACTACCGCGCCGGCGCCGCCCCGGCTGGCGAGAGCATCGTCCGCCTGCCTGCGGGCCAGGCGGTGCCGGTGAAGATTGCGGTGTCCGGGGATCTGTTCCGCCCGGCGCCGGATGCCGTACTGCCCCTCACCCTCGACCAGCCGGTGGACATCCTGCTGCGCGACGGCGCGCCCACCGGCGACCTGCGACTGCCCGGCGAGCCGTGGCAGCTCGCCCGCGAGACCCGCTGGATCTCCATCCCGTGGATCCGCGCTCGCCTCGACCCCACCGCCGGCCCGGTGGTGGAGTCGGCGCTGGTGGTGGATTTCCACGGCCATCCCCGCAACTGATCCCTTCCCTCACCCAGGAGCACCACGATGATCCTCCGCACCCTCAGCATCCTCGGCGCCTGCGCGCTGACCGCCTGCGCCGGCATTCCCCCCGGCGGCGACGAGATGGCCCGCCTGCCGGTCGTGCGCTTTGGCGACACGCCGCCTGCCGGCCAGCCCTTCATCCTGCTCTACCCCGCCGGCGCGCCGCTGCCGGTGGAGACGCGCATCCATGGCAGCCTGCTGCAGGAAGAAGCCCGCGGCCTGCTCACCGTGCGCACCAAGCAGGATCTGTACACCTACAAGCACTGGGCCAGCCTCGACGGCAAGACCTGGAAAGCCGGCAACCAGCTGGTCGGCGGCCACTTCGAGATCGCCGTGCCCGGCGAGAAGGACGGGCGCAATCCCGGCTCGATGCGTGCAGAATTCAACCTGAAGTAGGCGACGCCTTCCGCCGGGCGGCAGACCAGCATCCGGCCCGCCCCCCGGCAATCAAGACCTGAAACACCCCAACCCACGCCCGCCACCCGGCGGGCCGCCCCATGGACAACCTCGACCCGCTCCTACACCAGCCCCTGCGCACCCAGATCGCCGCCTTCCTGGCCGGCTGCGAAGAGGCCAGCTTTTCCGAACTCAAGCGCAACCTGCAGGTTTCCGACGGCAACCTCGAATCGCACCTCAAGAAGCTGATCGCCGCCGACTACGTGAGCCTGCGCCGCAGCGAAGGCCCCGGCCGCGCCCAGACCAGCTACAGCCTGACGCCCACCGGCCTCGCCGCGCTGCAGCGCTACATCCAGACCCTGCAGAAGCTGCTGCCGCTCGGCACGCAACCCGCAGCCGACCTGCCGGGCGACATGGTCGCCGGTTCGTGAGCCGCGCCGGCATCGCACTGCGCGTGGCCCTGCTGCCGGTGGTGATGCTGGTTGGCGTGTTTTTGTACGGCCTGGCGATGAGCGTGGCGACGACGCTGATGCCACTGCCGGAAGCCGGCCCGCTGACCACCGCAGTACAGATCAGCCAGGGATTCCTCGCCGCCACGCTCAACGCGGCGCTGGCCTGCTACCCGCTGGCCCGCCTGTATGGCCGGGCGGCGACGGGCGTGGCGGTGCTGGTCGCTCTGGCGGTGGCCGCCGGCATGCTGCACGGCAGCGGCGATGACGCCGACGCGACGACCCTGCTGCTGCGCGGCTGGGCGCTGCTGTGTTGCGTGGTGCTGCTGATGGGCGGGATCTGGCTAGTCGCCCGGCGCCGACAGGCGGACGATTCAGCCCGCTGAAGGCTCCGGCCAGACGTTCTCGGCCAGCACCGTCTCGATGGGCATGCGCTCGGCCCAGTGTTCCATCTCGAGCATCGGGCGGGGGTAGAACTGCTCCACGTGGCCGATGCACAGGATCGCCACCGGGCGGGCGCCTTCCGGCATGCCCAGCAGCGTGGCGAGCTCGAGCGGATCGAAGATCGACACCCAGCCCAGCCCGATGCCCTCGGCGCGGGCCGCCAGCCACATGTTCTGGATCGCACAGGCCACCGAGGCGAGGTCCATCTCGGGCAGCGTGCGGCGCCCGAAGACGTGCTTCTCGCGGCCGTCCGCCAGGGCCACGACGATCACCTCGCCGGCGTCCAGCAGGCCTTCCACCTTCAGCCGCATGAAGTCGTCCTCGCGCTCGCCCAGCGCCTTGGCGGTGGCGCGGCGTTCCACCTCGACGAGTTCGTGCATCCGCTCGCGCAGGGCGCGGTCGGTGATGCGGATGAAGCGCCAGGGCTGCATGTAGCCCACGCTGGGGGCGTGGTGGGCGGCCCACAGCAGGCGCTTGAGCAGCGCCGGGTCGACCGGGTCCGGGCGGAAGTGGCGCATGTCGCGCCGCTCGGCGATGGCCCGGTAGACGCCGGCGATCTCCGGCTCCGTGAAGCGATGGGATGGGGTGTCGGCCATGATGGGAGCGATGTCTGGCGAAGGCGCCGAGTTTACTCGTCGAGCAGGAAGACGCGGACCTTCTTGCCCTTGATCTTGCCGTCGGCGAGGCGCTTCAGGGCCTGGCGGGCGATGCCGCGCTCGACCGCCACGTAGGTGGATTGGTCGTTCACGTTGATCTTGCCCACCTGGCTGGCGGTAAAGCCAGCCTCGCCGGTGAGGGCGCCGAGCACGTCACCGGGGCGGATCTTCTCCTTGCGCCCGCCGAGGATCTGCAGCGTCACCATCGGCGGCTGGGGCACGGGCTGGTCTTCGGCATGCAGATCGGCGATGGATTCCCACACCGGCTCGAAGCCGTTGGTCCTGGCGATGTTGGCGACGCGGTTCTTCTCGTTGGGGCCGACGAGGCTGAGGGCCCAGCCGTCCCGGTCGGCGCGGCCGGTGCGGCCGATGCGGTGGACATGCACCTCCGGGTCCGGCGTCACGTCCACGTTGATGACGGCCTCCAGCCCGGCCACGTCGAGGCCGCGGGCCGCCACGTCGGTGGCCACCAGCACCGAGCAGCTGCGGTTGGCAAACTGCACCATCACCTGATCCCGGTCGCGCTGGTCGAGCTCGCCATGCAGCGCCAGCACGTGAAAGCCTTCGGCATGGAGCACGTCGATGAGATCGCGGCACTGCTGCTTGGTGTTGCAGAAGGCGAGCGTGCTTTCGGGGCGGTAGTGGCGCAGCAGCAGGCCCACGGCGGCGAGGCGCTGGTCCGGCGCCACCTCGAAGAAGCGCTGGCGGATCTTGTCGGCCTCGTGCTGCTCGGGCAGCGCGATCTCCTGGGGCTGGCGCATGAACTGGCGGGCCAGCCGCACCACGCCTTCCGGGTAGGTGGCCGAGAACAGCAGGGTCTGGCGGTGCTTGGGGCAGGCCTTGGCGACGTAGGCGATGTCGTCGAAGAAGCCCATGTCGAGCATGCGGTCGGCTTCGTCGAGCACCAGCGTGGCCAGCGCGTCGAGCTTGAGGCTGCCGCGGGAGATGTGGTCCATCAGCCGGCCGGGCGTGCCCACCACCACGTGGGCGCCGTGGGCCAGGCTGTCGGCCTGGGGGCGGATCGGCGAGCCGCCGCAGAGGGTGAGGATCTTGATGTTGTCTTCGGCGCGGGCGAGGCGGCGCAGCTCCTGCCCGACCTGCTCGGCCAGCTCGCGGGTGGGGCACAGCACCAGCGCCTGCACCGCGAAGCGTCGGGCGTCGAGGCGCTGCAGCAGCGGCAGGCCGAAGGCGGCCGTCTTGCCGCTGCCGGTCTTGGCCTGGGCGATCAGATCGTGCCCGGCCAGCGCCACGGGCAGGCTGGCGGCCTGGATCGGCGTCATGGCGTGGTAGCCGAGGCGGGCCAGGTTGGCGAGCACCGCCGGCGGCAACCCGAGCGTGTCGAAGGGCGCGGCGGCGATGGCGGCGGGGGGCGGAACGAAGACGGGGTCGGAGCCGGAAGCGTCGTCCGGCGGCGGGAGCGGCGTGGAAGTCATGCCGGATTATCCCGCAAAGCCGTCCTGCGCGCCCCGAAACCGACGGGGCGAGGTTGTCAGTAGCTGGAGCCCATGCCCAGCCGGGCGCGCTCGCGGGCCAGGCGCTGCTCCAGGCGGGCCTGTTCGCGGGCCTCTTCCGCGCGATCGCGGGCTTCCTTCTGCTGGCGCTCCCATTCGGCCTTGCGGCGGGCTTCTTCTTCGGCGCGCTCCACGCTGTTGGTCACCTGATCGGCGTACTGCTTGCGTTCGGCCAGCGCCATCTCGTGGCGGCGTTCGGCCTCGCGGCGTTCGTATTCGGCGCGGCGCTCGGCCTCGGCCTGCTGGTAGGCCTCGCGGCGGCGACGCTCCTCGGTGGCCTGGCGGGCGATCTCGTCGTCGGTGAGGTCGCCGTACATCTGACGCCGCTCGGCCGCCGCGGCCCGGGCCTGGGCGGCGTTCATGGCGCCGTTGTCGACCGGGGACATCTGGCGCAGGGCGAAGATGGACATGAAGATCTGGATGCCCACCGCCACCGCCAGCAGGCCGCCGATCACGGTGAGCATGGTGCGCAGGGGCGAGCGGGGCTTGAAGACGCGGGGCGGTGGCAGATCCACCGGCAGCACGCCGGCAGGCACGTCAAGCCCGGGCGGCAGCTCGGGCTGGGTGGGCGCCAGGCTGGCGTCGTAGGCGGCGCGCCGGCCGGGGTCGGACAGAATCCAGCAGGCCTCCTTGACCACCTTGATCTGGTTGTCGGCGTCCACCTGATCCATGCCGTGGGGGCCGGACTGATAGTGACGAACCAGCCGGAGCTGGGCAGCATGGATGTCGGCCTCGGTCGCCGTCGGCGGCAGTCCGAGCAGATCGTAGAGTGTGGTCCTGGTCTTCATGGCAGGCGTGAAGGGGAAATACGCATTCCGGGCCGATTATAGCGACGTGATGTGCCGCAACTTTACGGCCCGGTGCGATTTTCTGCTACGCGCTTGTGCACTGCATTACAGATACCCCAGGTGGCGCGGCAGCCACAGGGCGATGTCGGGCACGAAGGTGACCAGGAGCATGGTGCCGGCCATCGCGGCGATCATCCACAGCACCCACGGCACGGTGGATTCCATCGTCACGTTGGCCATCCGGCAGGTGACCATCAGATTGACGCCCAGCGGCGGGTGGAACTGGCCCAGCGCCATGTTCATGGTGATGATGACCCCGAACCACACCAGATCCCAGCCAAAGTGGGTGGCGATAGGCACCAGCAGCGGCAGGAAGATGAAGTAGATCGAGATGGCGTCGAGGAACATCCCGGCGATCAACAGCAGCAGCTGGATCGACAGCAGCATCGGGATCTCCGACAGCCCGGTGCCGAGCAGCGCGGCGGCCAGGTGGTCGAAGGTGCCCAGGGTGTTGCTGCCCCACGCGAAGACGCTGGCCAGCGCCACCACGGTGAGGATCACCGACGAGATCTCGGCGGATTCCACCAGCACGCCGTACACGTCCTTCCAGGTGAGCGAGCGGTAGATCACCATGCCCACCACCAGGCCGTAGAACACCGCCACCACCGCCGCCTCGGTGGGCGTGAAGAAGCCGCTGCGCATGCCGCCCAGAATGATGACCGGCGCCGCGAGGCCCCAGCCGGCATCCTTGAGGCTCTGCCAGAAGGGCGGGCGGGCTTCATCCACCTCGGCCTCGAAGCCGTGCTTCACCGACAGCGCCCAGGCCACGAGGATCAGCGTGAGGCCCGACAGGATGCCGGGGATCATCCCCGCCGCAAACAATGCCGGCACCGACGCCTGGGGCACCAGCAGGCTGTAGATCACGAAGGCGATCGACGGCGGGATCAGGATGTCCGTCGAGCCCGCCGCGGCGATCACCCCGGCGGTGAAGGAGCGCGGGTAGCCGGCCTTGAGCATCGACGGGAGCATCACCGCCCCCACCGCCGCCGAATCCGCCGGGCCGGAGCCCGAGATGCCGCCCAGGATCATCGCCACCAGGATCGCCACGATGGCGAGGCTGCCGCGCCGCTGGCCGACCAGCGCCGACGCGAAGCGCACGATGGTCGCCGCCACGCCGGCGCGCTCAAAGATCAGCCCGGCGATCACGAAGACCGGGATCGCCATCAGCGGATACTTGGCGATGCCGGTGTAAACATTGGTGGGCAGCGACAGCATGCCCAGGTCGGCCGCAGCCACCACCGCCACGCCGGCGAGGCCCATCGCCACCGCCAGCGGCACGCCGGCCAGCATCAGCCCCGCAAACAGCCCGAAGAGCAGCCAGTCCATCACGGCGCCCTCCGCAGCAGCAACGCCACGAGGCGCAGCACGATCAGCATCGACAGCACCGGCAGCCACACCGTGTACCACCACTGGGGCACGCCCAGCGACGGCGAGGTGACCTCGAAGCTGTAGTCGTCCCAGGCCATCAGCACGCCGTACCAGGCCAGCAGCCCGAACATCACCAGCGAGCACAGCACCGCCAGCCGGTGGGCCAGCGGCTTGAACTTCGGCCAGCGATCCACGAAGAAGGTGATGGCGATGTGGTGGTTGCTGGCAAAGGCGTGGGACGCGCCCACCAGGGTCATCACCACCAGCAGCGCCACCGAGATTTCCTCGGTGAAGGCGAAGGAGATGTCGGTGAAGTAGCGCACCAGCACGTTGGCCATGGTGAGCAGGCACAGCACGCCCATCGAGGCGGCCATCAGAAAGCGCTCGATGGTGCCAAGGGAGAACTTGCCGCCTGGGGCGGTCTTGTCGGGTGGGGACATGAGGGGCGGGAAAATCGTGGATGGAGGGAGATCATGGGCTGAACGATCCTGTAGGTCGGACTTCAGTCCGACAAACGCCTCGTTCAGCCCGTGATGTCGGACTGAAGTCCGACCTACAGGGGGCTGCTGATCAGCGCCTGGCGATGGCCGCTTCGGCCTTCTTCACCAGATCGGCGCCGATCTGCCTGGACCACTTGTCGTACACCGGCCGCGTGGCCTGCACGAAGGCGGCGCGCTGCTCGGGGGTCAGGCGGGTGACGGTGACGCCGGCCGCCTCGATCTGCTTGAGCACCGCGTTGTCGGTGCCGGCGATGCCCTTGCGGGCCTTCTCGACGTTCTCGCGGCCGGCCTGCAGCGCGGCCTGCTTCACCGCCTCGCGGTCGGCCGGGGTCCAGCTGTTCCAGACGTTCTTGTTCACCACGAAGATCAGCGGATCGGCCACGTAGTGCCACAGGGTCAGGTGCTTCTGGCCGACGGTGGGCAGCTTGGCGCCGACGAACACCGACAGCGGGTTCTCCTGGCCATCCACCGCGCCCGAGGCCAGCGCCGGCTGGGCGTCGGCCCAGCTCATCTGGGTGGGGTTGGCGCCCAGCGCGGTGAAGGTTTCGTTATAGAGCGGCGAGCCCACCACGCGGAACTTCATGCCCTTCAGATCAGCCGGGGTGGCCACCGGGCGCTTGGAATTCGACAGCTCACGGAATCCGTTCTCGCCCCACGCCAGCGGGATCACGTCGCGCTTCTCGAGCACCGCGAACAGCTCCTTGCCCACCTCGCCCTGGGTCAGCACGTCCATCGCCTTGTAGTCGGGCATCAGAAAGGGCAGCGAGAAGAGGTTGAGCTCCTTGATCTGCGGCGACCAGTTGATGGTCGAGCCGATCGACATGTCGATCACGCCCTGGCGGATCGCGGTGAACTCGCGGGTCTGGTCGCCGCCCACCAGCGAGTTGCCGGAGTACAGCTTGATGTTGATGCGGCCCTGGGTCTTCTCCTTCACCAGCTCGATCCAGCGCTCGCCCGCCTGGCCCCACGGAAACGCCGTGCCCAGCGTGGTGGACAGCCGGTACTCGGCGCGATAGGCCGGGGTCTGCGCCTGGGCAAGCCCGCTCCCCAGCACACACAGCGCACCGGCGGCGAGGGAGAGGACGGCAAGACGGCGACGGGCGGGGGTTGTGGGTTGCATCGAAGCGCTCCTGGGAAGGGAAAGAGGCATTGATTATCCGAGCCGGCCGGGGTGCGGGGCAAGCCGCGCAACGCCAGCGGGATGGCCGCCCCACCGGCAGCGGCCGGAAAGCCCCACCCGGCGCCTCAGAAATACAGCGTCGCAAAGCACCGGGCGGCGGCCATCGAATCGAAGCGCCGGCACGGCACCCGCCCGCGGCCAAAGCGGTTGAAGGCCTCGATCAGCTTGTGGATCACCGGGTGATCGCCCACAAAGGCAATGCGGATCACCACGTTCCGCTCCAGCGCCACCACCGCCCGCATCGCCATGAACTCGATGTCATCGTCCAGCACGTCGATGTCGATGGCGTCACGAAAGTCATGGATGCCATAGCGCAGGCGGTCGATCCGCTCGTCACCCTGGATCTGCGCGGCGGAAACGTCCAGGTCGTCGATCGTCACCACCCCCGACAAGCGGCGCACGACCCCCGACCCCTCCCACTCCACCTCGACCAAACCCCGCCCCTTCAGCATTAACCCGATGACATGGGCGGGCAGTGTACTCAAGGGGGCACGCGCCAACAACGACAAACAAATACCCACAGCCAATAAAGGGGCTTTGATGCACCCAAAACGGGTAACTACAGAGCGACGATCCGCCCTCGCGCCTCGGCCAGCACGCCCTTCCCCAGCAGCAGTCGCCGCATGCTCGCCGCCAGCCGCAGGCCCAGCACCTCGTCATCCGCCCAGGCGAAGGCATCGATCTCCGGCAACCGCCGCCCCGTGCGCTCGTCATCGAAGAAGCTCACGCACACGCACGCCTCCGGCCGCGTGGCCGCCGAATCTGTGCCCACCGCAAACAGGTGCAGATCCTTGCCCCGGTAATAGGCATGACGCCCCAGGTCCACCAGCCGCCCGGGCGCGAACGCCAGCCCGAACTCCTCCTGCGCCTCCCGCAGCGCACAGCCGAGCGGCGTCTCCCCCGGGTCGATCAGCCCCTTGGGCAGATCCCAGTGGGTGCTGCCAGTGGAATGCCCGACCAGCAACTCACCCCGTTCGTTGATGACCAGCAGACCGCAGGAAAGAAGCGTGGAAGACATGGGCAGTGCATCGCAATGAAAACAGGCGCCCATTCTGGGGGATGACGGCCTGGGCGGGAACGGGCACGGCCGCAGACCACGCAGGGGCAGCCCTGTAGGTCGGACTTCAGTCCGACAGCACAGCTTGAGCAGGCAGGGGTTGTCGGACTGAAGTCCGACCTACTGCAACCCGCCAGCCAACACCCTTTCTCCCGATGCCCCGAGCAGCGAGAATATTGCCAAAAGCATGAACAGGGAAAACCCATGACCACCGAACAAGCAAACGACACCCCCAGGGACGTCTGGGCCGACGACCGGCTCGGACGCAAGCCCTACGCCGACTTCCTCACCACCTACCTGCGCAATCGCTGCGTCACCGAAAGGGATGGGGCACAGACGCTGACGCCCTTCTGCATCTCCATCGATGCGAAATGGGGCGAGGGGAAGACGTTTTTCCTGCAAACATGGATGGCGGCCCTTCAGCAGGAAGCACGCAATCCGGTCTTCCTGTTCGACGCCTGGACTTCCGATTTCGACACCGACCCCATCGTCGCCTTCATGGCCGCTTTCAAGCACGCACTGGACGCCGAAATCAAGAAGCTGCCGGTGGCCTTCGAAGCGGAGAAAGCCCTTGCCGATGGCGTCCGCAAGTTGGGCAAGGCGGTCATGCCGACGCTCAAGGCACTGGGGCGGGCGGTAGTGGAAAAACATGCACCCGGCTTCATCGGCGCGGTTGCCGACATTGCGACCGAATCCGAATCGTCCAACGACGGCGAAACCAGGCTCGACGAGCAACTCGATTCGGCCAAGGACACGGTGTCGGAGGCGCTTTTCAAATCACTGCTGGCCGAGAGCACCAAACGCAAGGCGCTCATCGCCGACTTCCGGAAGGAAATCGAGCGGACCTTGCGCTATCTGGCGGACAACAGTGCAGTCGAACTCCCGATGTTCGTCTTCATCGACGAACTGGACCGCTGCCGCCCGACGTTCGCGGTAGAACTACTGGAAGGGCTCAAACACGTATTCAACATTCCCGGGCTGTGCTTCGTGGTCGCCACCAACATCGAGCAGCTCGCCCATTCGGTCAAGGCGGTGTATGGGGAGGGGTTTGATGGAACGGCTTATCTGCAGCGGTTCTTTGATGTCGGCTACAAACTTCCGCAACAGGACCCCACCAAGTATGTAGTGGTCAAGTAATACCGGACACCTCGATAGGGTGCTGTACTGCGGTTTTCCGTTCATAGGCCGTGGGCGGCAGGTAGCCCAGCGTCGAGTGC
>NZ_BSPX01000075.1:0-25313 GCF_030161255.1 Zoogloea oryzae | reverse complement strand
CCCCGCTCGCCGATGGCGCTCCGGCTGCCGTGGCCCCGGTGGTTGCCGCCGCGCCGGCCGCTGCCGCCGCGCCGTCTGCCGTCACCCTCGGCGGCAAGGTGCACGCCAGCCCGTCGGTGCGTGCCTTTGCCCGCGAACTGGGCGTCGATCTCGCCCAGGTCAAGGCCACCGGCCCGAAGAACCGCATCATCCAGGCCGACGTCACCGCCTTCGTGAAGGGCGCCATGAGCACCGGCGTCGTTCCGGGCAAGACCGTCGCCGCTGCCGCTGCCGTGGGCAGCCTGGGTGGCGGGCTCGACCTGCTGCCGTGGCCGAAGGTGGACTTCTCCAAGTTCGGCGAAGTCGAGGTCAAGCCCCTGTCGCGCATCAAGAAGATCTCCGGCCAGAACCTGGCCCGCAACTGGGCGATGATCCCGGCCGTCACGTATCACGAAGACGCCGACATCACCGATCTGGAAGCCTTCCGCGTCCAGATGAACAAGGAGTACGACAAGTCCGGCAAGAAGCTCACCATGCTCGCCTTCATCATCAAGGCTTCGGTGCGCGCCCTGCAGGAGTTCCCCGAGTTCAACACCAGTCTCGACGGCGACAACCTGGTCTACAAGAAGTACTTCAACATCGCCTTCGCGGCCGACACCCCCAACGGCCTCGTCGTGCCGGTGGTGAAGGATGCCGACAAGAAGAGCGTGTTCGAGATCGCCGCCGAAACCGGTAGCCTCGCCAAGCTCGCCCGTGACGGCAAGCTGAAGCCGGCCGACATGTCCGGCGCGTGCTTCACCATCTCCAGCCTTGGCGGCATCGGCGGCACCTACTTCGCGCCGATCGTCAATGCGCCGGAAGTGGCCATCCTCGGCGTCAACAAGTCGGTGATGAAGCCGGTGTGGGACGGCAAGCAGTTCGTGCCGCGCCTGACCCTGCCCATGTCGCTGACCGCCGATCACCGCGTGATCGACGGCGCGCTGGCCACCCGCTTCAACGTGTACCTCGCCCAACTGCTGGCCGACTTCCGTCGGGTCATGCTCTGAAATCGGTGAGGAGTGAGGGGTGAGGAGCCAGGCGTAAAGCCTTCGCCTCCCCCGCACTTTTCACACTACGCCCAAAGAGGTGATCAAGATGAGTCAATTAGTGGAAGTCAAAGTACCCGACATCGGCGATTTTTCCGACGTGCCGGTGATCGAGCTGTTCGTGAAGGTCGGCGACACCATCAAGGTGGACGACGCCATCGCCACGCTCGAATCCGACAAGGCGACGATGGACGTGCCGTCCAGCGCCGCCGGCGTCATCAAGGAAGTGAAGGTTGCGCTGGGTGACCGGGTTGGCGAAGGCAAGGTGCTGATCGTCGTCGAAACCGAAGGCGCGGGCGCCAGCCCCGCTCCGGCCACTGCGGCCGCCCCGGCTGCAGCCCCTGCCGCGGCACCGGTAGCCGCGCCAGCCGCTGCCAGCCACGGTGGCGCGGCCGATGTCGAGTACGACATGGTCGTGCTGGGCGCGGGCCCCGGTGGCTACTCCGCCGCCTTCCGCGCCGCCGACCTCGGCCTGAAGACGGCCATCATCGAGCGCTACGCCACCCTCGGTGGCGTGTGCCTCAACGTGGGCTGCATCCCGTCCAAGGCCCTGCTGCACGTAGCTGCAGTCATCGAGGAGGCCGAACACGCCTCCGTCGCCGGCGTCAGCTTCGCCAAGCCGTCCGTCGATGTGGACGCCCTGCGCGCCCACAAGGAGAAGGTGGTCGGCAAGCTCACCGGTGGCCTGGCCGGCATGGCCAAGGGCCGCAAGGTGGACATCATCCGCGGCTACGGCCACTTCCTCGACCCGAACCACATCGAAGTCGAGGAAACCACCGGCACCAGCCAGGACAAGACCGGCGCCAAGAAGGTCGTCAAGTTCAAGCAGTGCATCATCGCCGCTGGTAGCGCCGCGGTGCATCTGCCCTTCATCCCCCGTGACCCGCGCATCGTCGATTCCACCGGCGCGCTGGAGCTCCGCTTCGTGCCCGGCAAGCTGCTGGTCATCGGCGGCGGCATCATCGGTCTCGAGATGGCCACCGTCTATTCCACCCTCGGCGCCCGCGTCGATGTGGTCGAGATGATGGACGGCCTGATGCAAGGGCCGGACCGCGACGCCGTGAAGGTGTGGGAGAAGCAGAACGCCAGCCGCTTCGACAAGATCATGCTGAAGACCAAGACGGTCGCCGTGGATGCCAAGGAAGACGGCCTCTACGTCACCTTCGAAGGAGTGGACGCAACTTCGGGCGCCCCGACCGAGCCGGTCAAGTACGACATGATCCTGCAGTCGGCGGGCCGCGCGCCCAACGGCAAGAAGATCGGCGCCGAGAAGGCGGGCGTGATCGTCACCGATCGCGGCTTCATCCCGGTCGATGCCCAGATGCGCACCAACGTGCCCAACATCTTCGCCATCGGCGACGTGGTCGGCCAGCCGATGCTCGCCCACAAGGCGGTGCATGAGGCGCACGTGGCGGCCGAAGTCGCGGCAGGCCACAAGGCGGCCTTCGACGCCACCGTGATCCCGGGCGTGGCCTACACCCATCCCGAGGTGGCGTGGGTCGGCTACACCGAAGCCCAGGCCAAGGCCGAAGGCAAGAAGGTGGAAACCGCCAAGTTCCCGTGGGCCGCCAGCGGCCGCGCGATCGCCAACGGTGCCGACTACGGCTTCACCAAGCTGATCTTCGACGCCGAGACGCACCGCGTGATCGGCGGCACCATTGTCGGCCCGTCGGCCGGCGACATGATCGGCGAAGTGTGCCTGGCCATCGAGATGGGCGCGGATGCCGTGGATATCGGCAAGACCATCCACCCGCACCCCACCCTCGGCGAAACCGTCGGCATGGCGGCCGAAGTTGCCCACGGCAGCTGCACCGACGTGCCCCCGGCGCGCAAGAAGTAAAACCGTACAGATCCCTGTTGCAACGATGCTTGGCGGCCTTCGGGCCGCTTTTTTTTTTGCGCGTCGCCGCCCGCCGTCCGCTGCGCTTCACGGATCGGCGGTGGCGCCCTCAGAAGGCAAAGTGACGGGTGACGTGTTCCCGCACCGGGTCTGGCAGCCGGCCGGCGTAGGCATTCAGTGCCGGAGTCCGCCCCTTGTTCTCCTTCTCCTTGGCGATCTTCGCCATCAGCTCGTCGCGCAAGGCCTTGTTGAGCCCGGTCACCGTCAGCAGCTGCTCGATCGCCACGTCGCTGCCGATGTGGCTGTAGTCGATCAGCGATTTCCGGGCAAAGTAGGCAATCGCCGACTGGGCCACATCCTTCACGCCGTTCGAGGCGAAGTTATAGGTCCACAGGCAGTAGTCGATCCGCACCACCACTTGTGAATCCTCCACGCCGTCGTGGGCGGGCTGACCATCCATCGCCACCATGTAGAGGCTGGTGTTGGTGCTCGCGCCGCTGCCGGCGCCGAGCAGCGTGTTGAGCGCCACCGTTGCCAGCGACGAAACGGCATTGCGCCAGTTTTCCGCCGCGTTCTGCAGCAAGCCGTTGATGGCGTTGGTGATACCCGCCGCCGGCCCCTGGGCCGTGGCCACCCGCGTCTCGCCGTACTCGTAGAGCATCAGCCCGGGCGGCACCTGGTTGTTGGAATGCTGCGCATCCTGTCGTGCCAGGTTCATCCGGGTCTCGACCTCCGCCATCAGCTCCCGCTTCTTGGCCTCGGCGAGGGTCGACAGCATCTCCAGCGACGCCTTGAGCTCCTTGGCGGTCGCGTCCTGCTGCTCTTCGAGCTTCTTTACCGCGTCATTGACAGCACCCATGTCTCTCTCCTTGGGGAAGTGTGAAACGACATGCATGTGCCCGCCGGGCCGACAAAGCGCCGGCGCGAGCGATCACGACGCCGGCAAGCCACTTCCGGATATCATCAGGAAATTCCGACTGGGTAGACACATACCATTGCGGTATAGACGCCGGGCTTTACGGGGTCCATGCGGTTAAGCCCATTATGGGTCAAGCCCGGATCACGCCGGCCGAATTCCCCGTCTCGGCGCGAAACCGGGCAGCGCCCGATGCCGATCCCGGGCGGAGCGTGTATCTTTGAACGACCGATCCAAACAAGCAGAGAACGTCGATGAGCACCGAAGCGGCCCTTCCTCTCCCCCAGACCGCCTTCATCCTCGACCGCGGCGAACCCGATCGCGGCTCGGCGCTGGACGGACTGCTCAATCACCTCCTGAACGGTGTCGTCTACGGTCGCATGGAGTACCGCGACGGCCAGCCTCACGACTTTCGCAACCTCTACACCAACGCCGCCTTCCACCGCCTGACCGGCCTGCCCGACGTCGTCGGCCGTTTCATCAGCGAGGTCATACCCGGCATCCAGGCGTCCGATCCCCAGCTCCTCGACATCCTGGGTCGCGTGGCGCGCGGGGGCAAGCCCGAAACCTTCGTCACCCACCTGAAGGCCCTCGACGAATGGTTCTCGGTGTCGGTGTATTGCCCCAAGCTGGATCACTTCGTTGCCTTCTTCGATGTCATCACCGAGCGCAAGAAGGCCGAGATGGCCCTCGAAGAGCGCGCCAGGCAGCTCCAGTTCGTGCTCGAAGGCTCCGAGCTGGGCTTCTGGGACTGGGACATCGTCACCGGCAAGGTCGAGCGCAACCCCCAGTGGGGGCTCATCCTGGGCTACACCTTCGAAGAACTCCAGGCCACCGCCCAGCAGTGGTCCGACTTCGTCCATCCCGACGACCGGGAGCGCGCCTGGGCCTCGGTCTTCGACGCCGTCGAGGGGCGCACCACGGCCCACAAGCTCGAATACCGCATGCTTCACAAGGACGGGAGCATCCGCTGGATCCTCGACCAGGCCAAGGTGATGCAGCGCGACGAAAACGGCAAGGCCACCCGCATGTGCGGCACCCACACCGACATCACCGAACGCAAGCTCCTCGAAGAAGAACTCCGCCGCCAGGCCCACGTGGATTACCTCACCGGCGTGTACAACCGCCGGCATTTCATGGAGCGCGCCGAGCACGAGCTGCACCGCGCCCACCGCTACGGCGGCCCCCTGTCGATGCTCATGCTCGACGTGGACCACTTCAAGCTCATCAACGACCGCTACGGCCACAAGGTGGGCGACATCGTGCTCAAGGCCGTCGCCGACCTGTGCCACGCCACCTTCCGCGACGTGGACATCCTTGGCCGCCTGGGTGGCGAGGAGTTTGCCGTGCTGCTCCCCGAAACCGACCAGCACTTCGCCATCGAAGCCGCCGAACGCCTGCGCGAGACCATCACCAACGCCCGCATCCCCCTCGCCGGCGGGCCGCCGGTCACCTTCAGCGTGTCGATTGGCGTATCAAGCCTGAGCGCCCCTGACGACAACATCGACGTGCTCTTGAGTCTCGCCGACAAGGCCCTCTACGCTGCCAAGGAGAGCGGGCGCAACCGGGTGTGCGGCGCGAGCGGCTGACGTCGCCGGCCAGGACGTACCCAAGGTCCGTTGCCTGCCCGTCCTGAGCGCGACTGGAAATGCCGGTGAAGATGGAAGAGCCGCGCGTAATCGGCACCAGCGACAGATGGCGCCACACCGCGCCATCACAGGACGCCGCACCGACGCGTGCGGCCCCAAGAAAATGACATCGCTCTCCTGTCGCCCCGCCTCGCGGCGCTCAAGACCACGATGCCAATCCGGTTTTCTGGACTTGGCTGGAGGATGCGCTTAGAGTGGGCTTGCAAGCTCTTGATCACAAAACAGGAACGGCTTTTTCCAAAAACCCGGGCACTCCAGAGTCGATAGCGGTTTGCATGCAGCTGGGTTCCCACGACTCGGGGAGGAGTGGAAGCAATCTCGATTGACCGCGGTGATGACGCCGCACTGTGTTGTCCGTTTCTGGCTCCGCCGGCATCTTGCCCAGCCCCTGCGTGCGCTCACGGCGGGGGTGATCCTGCAGCTGGTGTCCGGCACCGCCTTGGCCGCCCCGCCGCTGCACGCAGTTCCCGCGCCCACCCCGTCAGCCCCGCAACCGCGCGCAGCGCACAAGTCCGTGCTCATCCTGTCGGGCTCCCAATACGGTCTCCCGGTCATGGACACGCTCACCGCCGGGGCGGTAAGCAGCCTGAAAGACCGGGGCATCAGCGTCAATCGCATCTATGTCGAGCACCTCGACCTCGTACGCAACGGTGATCCCCACTGGCCTGAGACATTGGCCGGCGTGCTGCGCGACAAGCTCGCCGGGGCCGACATCGGCCTCGTGATGGTGCAGAACCAGGGGGCGCTCGAATTTCTGGCCCAGGACGGTTACGGCATCGTCCCGCCCGACGTCCCGGTGCTGGCCACCCTGATCTCCAACCCGGCCGTAGCATGGCGCGGCCCGCCGCCCCCGATGCTGAACATCATCCGGCGCTGGGATATCGCCGGGACGATCCACCACGGGCTCAAGCTCTTTCCGCAAACACGACGGGTGGTGGTGGTCACCGGGGCCGACAGCGAGCAGCCCTTTTTCATCGCCCAGGCGAACGCCGCGCTCAAGGCCGCATCCGGCAAGCTGGAGGTCGAGGAAACCTCTGCGCTCTCCTACGCCGAGATGCTCCAGCGCATCTCGGCGCTCCCGCCCGACACGCTCGTGCTGCTGGGGCTCTATTACAAGGATCGCACGGGGCGCAACTTCATCCCGGCCGAGGTTGCCGCCGACGTTGCCCGACGCGCCAACGCGCCCGTGCTGGCGCTATACGATGCCCACATCCGCGAGGGGCTCACGGGTGGTTCGGTGGTGGTCACCACGACGGTTGCCCGACAGGCAGGCGAACTCAGCGCCGACCTGCTCACCGGAACCCGCCGGGTCGACGCGATCAACGCGGACGCCATCGTTGCGCCGCGGCCAATGTTCGACTGGGCGCAACTGCAGCGCTGGGGGGCCGACCCCGCGGCGCTCCCCGCAGACACGCTGTTCCTCAATCGTCCGAGAACGCTGTGGAGCGAATACCGGAGCGCCGTCATCACCGCTTCGGCCGCCATTGCCGTGCTGTCCGCCCTGACCATTGCGCTGGCGATCCAGAATCACCGGCGCAAGCGGGCCGAAGAAGCCACCGCGACGCTCAACGAAAGGCTCGAAGAGCTGGTCGCCAGCCGCTCGGCCGAGCTTGCCGCCCGCTCCGCCGAACTGCAGACGATCTTCGACTCCGCCAGCTCCGGCATCGCCCTCGTCACCGACCGCACCATCGTCCGCGGCAACCGCCGGATGCACGAGATGTTCGGCTGGCCCGTGGGCGAGATGATCGGAAAATCCACCGCCATCCTGTATCCCGACGAAGAGACCTTCCAGACCACCGGACAGGCCGCCTACGCGCAGATCTGGCGTGGCGAACTGCATTGCCGCGAGCAGGAATGCGTCCGCCGCGACGGCACCCGCATCTGGGTACGCATCACCGGCAGCGCCGTCGACCCGAGCGACCCCGCCAAGGGCCTGGTGTCGGTCATCGACGACATCACCCAGGAACGCGAAACCCTGGCCGAGATGGCGCGGGCGCGATCCCTCGCCGAAGCCGCAAACGTCGCCAAGAGCGCCTTCCTGGCCAACATGAGCCACGAGATCCGCACGCCCCTCAACGCCATCATCGGGCTCACCCACCTGCTGAGAAAACGCGCGCTCGACACCGAGTCCACCGAAAAGCTGGAACGCGTCCATGCCGCCGGCAAGCACCTGCTCCACCTCATCAACGACATCCTCGACTTCTCGAAGATCGAGTCCGGCAAGCTGGTGATCGTGCGCGAACCCATGAACGTGGGCGTCACCCCCAGCAACGTGGTGTCCATCCTCTCCGAAAGCGCCACCGCCAAGGGGATCGTGCTGCGCACCGAATCCGACCCGCTCCCCCGGGCGCTACGCGGCGATACGATGCGCATCACCCAGGCGCTGCTCAACCTGGCCGGAAACGCCATCAAGTTCACGCCTGCGGGCAGTGTCACGATCCGCACCCTGAAAGAAGAAGAATGCGAATCGCAGATCAAGCTGCGCTTTGAAGTCGTCGATACCGGCATCGGCATCGACGAGGAAACGCTATCAAAGCTGTTCGCCCCCTTCGAGCAGGGCGATTCGTCCATGTCGAAGCGTTTTGGCGGCACGGGCCTTGGCCTTGCCATCACCCGCAAGCTCGCCGAACTGATGGGCGGCGAGGCCGGCGCCACCAGCACCCCGGGCAAGGGCAGCACCTTCTGGTTCACGGCGGTCTTCGACAAGGTCGAGGACGACGAGCCCATCCAGATGGAACAACGGAGCAAGGACGCCAGCCACGAGATCGCCACCCAATTTGCCGGTGCCCGTGTGCTGCTCGTCGAAGACGACGAGATCAATCAGATCGTCGCCCAGGAGAACCTCACCGACGCCGGCCTTGTGGCCGACATTGCCAGCGACGGCCTCGAAGCTCTTGCACGCATCCGGCAGGCGTCTCCCGGCCAGTACGCCCTGGTCCTGATGGACATGCAGATGCCCCACATGGACGGCCTGGAGGCAACCCGCGAGATCCGCAAACTCCCCCAAGCGGCCACGCTCCCGATCATCGCCATGACGGCCAACGCCTTCAACGAAGACCGCGAACGCTGCTTCGCTGCCGGCATGAACGACTTCATCACCAAACCCGTCGAACCCGATCAGATGTTCGCAACCCTTCTCCTGTGGTTGCAACGCGGAACGACAGAGGGGCATTAGCCGGTCCTGAACACCCCGCCTCTTCCTTCCCCGGCGCTGGCGCCATGCCTTGCGCGCCAGAAGTACGATCGACGGTCTGGAGCGGTTCAGCCCGACCTTGCAGCGTGATCCGCAGCTCCGGTCTCGCTACGCCGCCAGCCGGGCCCGGGCCGTGTGCAGCTTCCGGTAGCTGTCGATCAGGCGCTGGTGTCGGTCGAGGCCTTCCAGTTTCAGGCTCGTGGGCGTGAGGCCAAAGAAGCGCACGCTGCCGTCCACCGACCCCATCGCCGCATCCATCCGCGGGTCGCCGAACATCCGGCGGAAATTGGCCTCGTAATCGTCCAGCTCCAGCTCGTCGTCCAGCACCACCTCCAGCACAACGTTCACGGCCTGATAGAACAACCCGCGCTCGACCGTGTTCTCGTTGTATTGCAGGAAGGCCTCCACCTGCTCCTTCGCCGCTTCAAACTGCTGCAGGGCGAGATTGATCAGCAGCTTCAACTCCAGAATCGTCAGCTGCCCCCAGACGGTATTCTCGTCAAACTCGATGCCGATCAGGGTGATGATGTCGGTGTAATCGTCGAGCTCGCTGTCTTCGAGGCGTTCAAGCAGCGCCTCCAGCGCGTCGTCGTCGAGGCGATGGAGGTTCAGGATATCGGCGCGGAAGGCCAGCGCCTTGTTGGTGTTATCCCAGATCAGGTCTTCCACCGGGTAGATCTCGGAATAATCCGGCACCAGGATGCGACAGGCCGTTGCGCCGAGTTGGTCATACACGGCCATGTAAACTTCCTTGCCCATCCCTTCGAGAATGCCGAACAAGGCCGCGGCTTCCTCCGCATTCGAGTTCTCGCCCTTGCCGGAGAAATCCCACTCGACAAATTCGTGATCGGCCCGGGCGCTGAAGAAGCGCCACGACACCACGCCGCTGGAGTCGATGAAATGCTCCACGAAATTGTTCGGCTCGGTGACGGCGTTGCTCTCGAAGGTGGGCCGCGGCAGATCGTTCAGGCCCTCAAAACTGCGCCCCTGCAGCAGCTCGGTGAGGCTGCGCTCAAGCGCCACCTCCAGGCTCGGGTGCGCCCCGAACGACGCGAACACGCCGCCCGTGCGGGGGTTCATCAGGGTGACGCACATCACCGGGAACTGCCCGCCCAGCGACGCATCCTTCACCAGCACCGGGAAACCCTGTCTTTCCAGCTCCTCGATGCCGGCCAGAATGCCCGGGTACTTTGCGAGCACCTCGTGCGGCACATCGGGCAGCGCCATCTCGCCTTCCAGAATCTCGCGCTTCACCGCCCGCTCGAAGATTTCCGACAGGCATTGCACCTGCGCTTCGGCCAGCGTATTGCCGGCGCTCATGCCATTGCTGAGGAACAGGTTGTCGATCAGGTTGGACGGGAAATACACCACCTCGCCGTCCGACTGACGCACATAGGGCAGCGAACAGATGCCGCGCTGCGTATTGCCAGAGTTGGTGTCGTACAGATGCGAGCCGCGCAGCTCGCCGTCGGGGTTGTAGATCCGCAGGCAATGCTCGTCGAGGATCTCCTTCGGCAATGCATCCTTGCGACCGGGCTTGAACCAGCGCTCGTCCGGGTAATGCACGAACGGCGCATTGCCGATGTCCTCGCCCCAGAACTGGTCGTTATAGAAATGGTTGCAATTGAGCCGCTCGATATACTCGCCCAGGGCCGACGCCAGCGCGCTTTCCTTGCTTGCGCCCTTGCCATTGGTAAAACACATCGGAGAATGCGCGTCGCGGATATGCAGCGACCACACGTTGGGCACCAGATTGCGCCACGACGCAATTTCGATCTTGATGCCCAGCCCCGCCAGCACCGCCGACATGTTGGCAATGGTCTGCTCCAGCGGCAGATCCTTGCCCACGATATAGGTGCTTGCTTCTGAATCGGGATTCAGCGTCAGCAAGGCCTGCGCATCGGCATCGAGATTCTCCACCTCCTCGATCACGAACTCCGGCCCGGTCTGCACCACCTTTTTGACCGTGCAGCGCTCGATGGAGCGCAGGATTCCCTGGCGGTCCTTCTCGGAAATATCTTCCGGCAATTCCACCTGGATCTTGAAGATCTGCTTGTAGCGATTTTCCGGATCGACAATATTGTTCTGCGACAGGCGGATGTTGTCCGTCGGAATATCGCGCGTATTGCAATACAGCTTCACGAAGTAAGCCGCACACAGTGCCGACGACGCCAGAAAATAATCAAACGGCCCCGGCGCCGAACCATCACCCTTATATCGGATGGGCTGATCGGCCACCACCGTAAAATCATCGAACTTGGCTTCCAGACGAAGCTTGTCGAGAAAATTGACCTTAATTTCCATAGGGGAATCCTGACGCGGCGCTCAAAACAAATTGGCCGCCATTATCACCGGTTTTGCACCGCGAAACGCGGGTTTCTCGGCACGGCACAGCGCCCGCAGCGGACCCGACTCATCGTGCAGTTCAACACGAGATGTCGGGTTACGCTGCACCAACCCGACCCACTCGAACTTCAGACACTCACTCGCAAGCTCATGTACTGCGCGCCTTCTCCGTAGGTGTCCATGCACCCCGCCTCTGCGTCGGCCACCGAAGTCGATCGGAAACCGTGACGTTCCCAATACGTGCTCGACTGATTGACCGCGGTCAGGCAGCCAAACCGCGCCTGTGACAGCCTGAGCGTATGGAAATACGCTGCGACGAGCGCAGCCGCCGCGCCAGAACCTCGCGCCCTCGGGAGCACGGCCAGGTCGTGCAGGTACAACGCATTGGCTGCCGGTGGCGGCACATAGGTTGGCTCATTCAGGGATGGCGGACGGCCCTCCTCGGCCGGTATCGCCACAAGATAGCCAACCGAAACGCCAGCCACGGTGGCAATGAAGCATGTGGCCGGGGAGGCCTCCAGCTTGACAAGAAACGATTCGCGCGATTCCAGCTTCGCTGCGTCGTAGCAACACGATTGAATTTCGAGCACCGCGGCCAGGTCTTCGGCGCGCATGGCGCGTATCTCGGTCGTTTTCCCCATCATGCTTCCTTGTCTTGATTTTTTGGCCTTATTTCGAAAATCACCGGAGAGCGCAGCTTGTTGCGTGAGTCCGAGATTGATCCGGGTTAGACGTCACGCCTCAACCCGCTTCTTGAAAGCCTCAAGAGTTCGTACCGCCAACTCCTCATCATTCGCCAGTCGTGCGACGCCGATCACGGCCAGTGAAGCAATGCTCTCAGCGAACTTCAGCACCTCAAGAGCTTCATCCCGGGAGTAGTTCGCTTCGATTCCGTCTTCGGTATTCCAGCGCTGCACATGGAGCCCACCAGTATGTGTATAGGCGCACATCGATTTCCACGTCTGTTGTTTGATCTGCGACAGAACCTTTTCGTTGAATGATTCGACCACTTCCAACTCAGCCAACAGACAATCGACTTTAGGGGGTTCTTTTCCTCGAAGAAATCCATCAACGATCACATCGCTCGCGCATAGCGACAGCCACTCGCCGCGGATATACGCTTCGAATTCGATTCGTAGGAGAGCAAAGGACGAAGCGAAAAGTTGCTTTTCAACAAGTAGAACGATTGCATGGTGGTGATCCTGCGCGATTGCGAAACACGAACCTGCTGCACGCGTGCGACTGGTGTCCGGCAGGCCAAGCTCGTGAACGGACTGCCGCAACTGCTCAACGTAACTACCTGCACGTTCAAGTTCGTCGGTGGTCAGCATAAGTTCTAACTTTGTTTTAGGAGGACAGATTCGACGCAATACTTCAGCATGCGTCCAGCGCTGGGTGTCCGCCGTGAGCAGGCACGGCCGACGTCAGGCATTGGCCAGGCGCGCGCCCTCGACCGGCCCAATCCAAGCGCCTCTCACCCCTGCCCCGATCCCTTGCAGTAATGCGCCTCGGCCATCCCCAGCGCCGCTTTCCACAGTGCGGGTGCGCCGCGTTCGATGGGGGGCTGGCAGCGGGCGGTGATCTGCTCCAGGGTCACGTCGCATTCGACCCAGGTGCCGCCGTCGGTGGCGGCGTTGTGCAGCATGGGCTGGAAGCGGTCGAGGGCTTTGGCGAATCTGGCGTCGTCGCTCTCGGCGGCTTCGAACTCGAACCACAGTTCGCGGAATTCGGCCGCCTGGGCGTCGGGCAGCAGACCGAAGAGGCGTTCGGCGGCGAGGCGTTCGCGCTCGTCCTGCCCCGCATGGGTTGCCGGCATGTGGAAAGGAACATCCCCGGCGTCGATCTCGACGATGTCGTGGATCAGCAGCATCTTCACGACGCGCTGCACATCCACCGTTCCGGCGGCATGCTCGGCCAGCACCAGGGCGTACATCGCCAGATGCCATGAATGCTCGGCGCTGTTCTCGCGGCGCGAGCGATCGATCAGCGGCGACAGGCGCACGATGCTCTTGAGCCGGTCGATTTCCTTGAGGAAGGCCAGCTGCCTTTCGAGGGTGGACGGGGTCACTTTGCTGCGTTCTCTCTGGGATGGGGGATGGCAAAGTCTAGCAGACCCGCCCTGCCAACCTCGCCGCCGGGACTTCGGACGGCACAGCCGGGCTGCCGGCAATGGCGCCAACCCTTCGCGCAGCACTGCGAGAAGCATGTGCACGCCTGCGAGAACCAATCTCAGGGCTGCGAGAAGGATTCGCACGCCTGCGAGAGGCAATCGCACGCCTGCGTGAAGCAATCGCAGCGCTGCGAGAAGCATGTGCACCGCTGCGAGAAGCATTCGCACGGCTGCGAGAGCCAATCGCATGGCTGCGAGAAGGATTCACCACCCTGTAGGTCGGACTTCAGTCCGACAGAATCCTGCTCCGCTCTTGTCGGACTGAAGTCCGACCTACAGGGTTGGGCGTGTCAGTAATTTTTGTTCGAGGCGGTTGGGCGTATCGGGGTTGCCTGTTGCGCAGGGGCTCAGCCCAGCAGCGGCAGGTAATCCCGCGTGTAGCGATGCACGTCGGCGCTCGCCGTGGCTTCGGCGATCGGCCACCAGCGCAGGGCCGCGTGCTGCTCGTCGATGCCCTGCACGTCAAAGTCGGCGGGAACATCGATGCGGTGGGCGAGCACCACGTAGTGGGTGGTCACGCCGATGTCGCCGGCAAAGCAATCCGGGTAGAAGTGTTCGAAGGGGCCGAGGAAGGACGGCGCCAGCGCGTGGATGTCGTCGATGCCCAGCTCGCGGCGGGCCACCCGCGTGAGGGCGTCGGCGCGCTTTTCGTCCTTGAGGATGCGCCCGCCGGGCACGAACCAGCTTCCCTGCGCCGGGCGGTTGGTGCGCAGCCCCAGCAGGATCTCGCACCCGCCGCGCACCAGCACCAGATCCACCGACACCAGGGGCAGCGCCCCCACCAGTTCGACAAAACGTTGCTGCGATTCCACCTGTTGCACTCCGGGCCTTGCCGCGGCAGGCCGGCGGCCCGCTTGACGCGGTGCGCCATCCGCCCCCAATATAACCGGATGCAATTCACATCCGCCACTTACGCCCTGATTTGCCGCCGTGCCCTGCGTGCATGGCGCGCCGTCGTGCGTCCGTGGCCCGGAATGGACTAAAACCTCTCCATTCCCCGATTTCTCCGAAAGGCCGCGGTTCTCACAGACCGCGGCCTTTGTGTTTTTTACGCCCCTGAAAGGAGCCTGCCATGTCGTATCCCGTCTTCACCTCCCTCGCCGATGTGCGCCTGCGTATCGACGCCATCGACCGCCAGCTGGTCGCCCTGATCGCCGAGCGCGGCGCCTGCGTGGCCCAGGCCGCCGGTTTCAAGCGCAGCGATGCCGAAGTCGCCGCACCCGATCGCGTGGCCCAGGTGCTTGCGCGGGTGAATGGGCTGGCCGTGGAGCTGGGTGCCGACCCGCAGGTGGTCGAGGCCACCTGGCGCGCCATGATCGGCGCCTTCATCGAGCTGGAGCGTGCCGCCCGCGCCGGCATCCACCCGCCCTCGCCCCAACATCCCGATTGATCCCGCAGGAGTCACACCCATGTCTGTTCCATTCGCTTACGCTTCGATCATCCTCATCTGGTCCACCACCCCGCTGGCTGTCCGCTGGAGCACCGAAGGCACCGGTTTTGCCTTTGCCGTGCTCGCCCGCATGCTGATCGGGGTTGTCGTTGCCACCCTCCTCCTGCGCCTCGGGCGCCATCCGATTCCCCTTCACGCCCGCGCCCGCCGCGCTTATCTGGTAGGCGGGCTCGGCCTGTTCGGCACCATGGCGCTCACCTATTGGGGCGCCCGTCATGTGGGCTCCGGGCTGATCTCGGTGCTGTTCGGCCTGTCGCCGCTGGTGGCCGGCCTGTTTGCCACCCGCTGGCTGGGCGAACGCAATCTCACGCCCCTCAAGATTGGCGGGATGCTGCTGAGCGCCGCCGGGCTGGCGCTGATCTTTCTGCACGACGGCGCGAGCGCAGGCAGCAACGAGGCCGCCGGCGTCTGTGCGCTGCTGGGCGCGGTGCTTGCGTCTTCCGCCAGTCTGGTGGGGATGAAGCGCATCGGCGACGACAGCCCGCCGCTGGCCACCACCATCGGCTCGATCATCGTGGCGCTGCCGCTGTTTGCGCTGTTGTGGCTCGCCACCGACGGCACCCTGCCCCACGACGTGCCCCTGCGCGCCGGCGGCGCCATCGCCTATCTGGGCGTGTTCGGCTCGGCGGTGGGCTTTGCCCTGTACTTCTACGTGGTGCGCCACCTGGAGGCGTCGAAGGTGGCGCTCATCACCCTCATCACCCCGGTGCTGGCGCTGATGCTGGGCCATTGGCTCAACGGCGAGGTGATCGGCCCGAGGGTGGCCGCAGGAACGGGCTTGATCCTCGCCGGGCTGGCGATGCATCAGCACACCGCGTGGCGGGTGATCCAGCGGCTGCGGGTGCGGGCTTAGGGGTGTGGGGATGTCGGACTGAAGTCCGACCTACAGGGGGCCTGGGCGCGGAGCCGGTCCTCGCCGGGCCGGCGATGCATCAGCACACCGCGTGGCGGGTGATCCAGCGGCTGCGGGTGCGGGCTTAGGGGCGTGGGGATGTCGGACTGAAGTCCGACCTACAGGGGGCCTGGGCGCGGAGCCGACCCTCGCCGGGCCGGCGATGCACCAGCACACCGCGTGGCGGGTGATCCAGCGGCTGCGGGTGCGGGCTTAGGGGGGTGGGGTTGTCGGACTGAAGTCCGACCTACAGGGGGCCTGGGCGCGGAGCCGGTCCTCGCCGGGCCGGCGATGCCCCGGCTCTCCGCGGGCGGTGCACGAAAACGGGGCGGTTCCGCTCAGGGAGCCGCCCCGATGTGCCCGACAGCGGGCGGGATGGGCTTCAGCAGCCGGCAGTCTTCTTGAACGACTTGCTCTCGTTCTTGCCGCCGGCGTTGTCGTACTTGGCGCGGATCTCGTCGCCTTCGACGATGCGTTTGTCCTTGAACTTGTCGAGGGTGAGATCGTCGTTGATGTTGATGGTGACGCTGTCACCGGACTTGTTGTCCTTGAGGATGGCGACGGCCGACTTGCCGTCGGCGGCCAGCTTGATCTTGGTGATGACACCGACCATCTTCACGTCCTCGGCCGCAGCCGGGGTGCTGAAGGAGGCGGCCGAAATCACGACGGCCACGGAGAGCATCAGGTTGGAGATGAGCTTGCGCATGGTTGGGTTCCTTTAATCAGCGGGGCTTCGTGCCCTCAGAATTTCACTTCGAAGGTGGCGTAGGCGTTGTAGGCGTTGTCGAGCGGCGTGGTGGTCATCATCTGGCCGTTCACGTCGGAGATCTTCACGGGGGCGCCAACCCAGTTGTTGCTGCCGGTGTACTGGAAGTCGTAGTACTGGAAGCCAAGGCGGACGAAGCTCTTGGCCAGATGGGACGAGATCGGCCGGCTGTTGAGTTCCTGGATCAGGTAGAGCTCATAGACGTTGCCGCGGGTGCCCACCTTGGATGTCCACATGTCGGTGGCCGCCGGGGCAAAGGTGATCCAGTTCTTGGAGCCGTGGTTGTACTCAAAACCGAGCTTGGTCTTGGAGGGCAGGTCGTAACGCACGCCCAGGGCAATGGCGGTGCCGGTCTTGTCGCGGGCGGCCTCGGGGCTGAAGAAGCCACCGGTGAGCAGCCCCTGGAAGCCGAACTGCGCCGAGACATTGTCGTTCGGGTGGGTGATGCTCATGCCCAGGTCGGCGAAGTAGTTGAGATCGCCCACGCCCACCTGCTTGATGGTGCCCATGGCGCCCATGCCATACCAGTCGATGTCACCCAGGTTGACCTTGGGCATGGTGTTGCCGAAGTAGGTGTCCTGCATCTTGGGGGCGTCGAAGATCTTGAAGCCCCGGTTCCATTGCAGCCACACCCGCAGGGGGTCGGTGTCGATGGGGATCAGGGCCACGCCGAGCATGTCGGTATCCTGCAGCGAGTTGCCGGGGGTGGACCGGAAGCCGCTTTCAAAGCCGCGGCCGTAGCAGATCTTGCCGTAGGCGCCGGGCAGGCCGTCGATGTCGGGCGCCCAGCCGACGGTCATGCCGTCGAAGGCGTAATCCACCAGCAGCGAGGGCGTGCCGCCGTTGCCGGGGCGCGGGGCGTTGAGGCGCAGGTTGCTCGGGGCACCGTGGGTGGACGGGCGACGGCCCACCGAGAACCAGATGTCCTGATCGGCGATGTTGCTGACGGTGGCAAAGGCCCGATCGACGTTGAGATAGCTGCTCGACGGGATGTGGCCGAGGGTACCGTCGAAGACACCGACGCGATCGGCGAAATACGGGGCCGATCCGCCGTTGGTCACGGCATCGTCGTCGCCGGCGCCGAAGGTCTTGTACATCACCAGCCGTGCATTGACGGTCACGTCCTGGGTGGCCTTGGCGACGAGATCGAGACCGAAGCGGTTGGTGTAGAGGGTGTCGTTGCGGGGCTTGTAGGCGGGTACCGAGACACCGAAGCTGCCCAGCGCACCCATCATCCCGGCGTTGGCGCCCATGAAGCTCTGGGCCTGCTGGTAGGTGCGCACGCCGGACATGTCGGAGGCAAACCGCATCAGCCCCGCCAGCGCGGCGCCATTGGCGGGCGTGGGGTTGGCGAAGAAGTTGGCCTGGAGCTGGGCCTGGGCGTTGGCGAAGGTGGCGCTCACATCGGTGAAGGGCTTGGTCTCGCCCCACAGGCTATCGACGCGGAACTGGTAGTCGCCGCCGATGGTGAGCCAGCGCTCGGAGGATTTGTCCTCAGCCTTGACCACCTTCTCCTTCAGCTCTTCAGTGGCCTGGCGGTTGGCGGTGGTGGCGGCGTTGTTGGCTTCCACCTGGCCCTTCAGGCGGGTGAGTTCCTGGGAGAGGGCTTCGATCCGCTTGAGCAGTTCGGCGTTGGTTTCGGCCTGGGCCTGGAAGGGCAGGAACAGCCCTGCCACCAGGACGCCGATCAAGGTTCTGACATGACGGGTTTGCATGACAACTCCCTGTAAGCTGCGTTGTTTGAATCAGTGATCGTCGTCCCAGCCGGTGACCATCGCCCGGAAGTGGGCCATTGGCGTGTGGCCGGTGGTGCCGAGGTAGATGTGCCCGATCAGGAAGGCCAGCATCAGGAAAGCGCCCACCGTGTGCACGGTGGCGATCGTCCCGAGGTCGACGCGGAAACCTGCGGCGCCCAGCTCGTTGTAGAAGAGATAGGCCAGCCCCGAGAGCCAGATCAGCGGCGTCACCACCATGGTCACGCCCAGGTAGGTCTGGGCCTGCATGGGGTTGTGCTTGCGCTCGCGGGTCGGCTTGAAGGGGTGAGGCTCGCCCTTGAAGATCCCCACCGCATAGAAGCGGACGATCTTGTCGATGTTCTTCATCGTGGGGATGTATTGCCGCCACTCGCCGGTGGTGAGGTGCCAGAACATGGCAAACACCCACAGCCCGATGAAGGCCCACACGGAGGTGGTGTGCACCCGGTGGGCCTGCTCGAAACCGAGCAGGTGATAGCTGCCGTGGATCTCGAAGCCGGTGATCAGCATGCCGATGATGAGCACCGCCTGAATCCAGTGCCACAGGCGCTCGAAGCGGGTGAAGATATAGACGCGTCCCATGATCCCGTCTCCCGGTCAGTGCTTGCGATTGACGAAGCGGATGAGGCCATGCACCAGCACGCCGGCAAGGAGCGCCGCCGCAGCCAGCCAACCCACCGTATCGACGATGCGGTTGCCACCCCGGCCAGGGATGTAGATGCCCTCGATCTTCTCGAGGCGTCCGCCGCGGGCGTGACATTCGGTGCAGGCCAGGGCCTTCTCCTTGGGGGCGACCATGTGGGTGATCGGCCACATCGCCACCGTCTCGATGAAATCCACCTTGCCCGAGTAGGGCTTGCCCACCGTGGCCATGCCCGCGGTGATGGCCTTCTGCCAGTCCATGTTCTTCCAGTAGGCGGTGTCGTCCTCGCCGGCCAGATGGGCCACCACGAGGGAACGATTGACCGGATCGAAAGGCTGCTTTCCGCGGAACACCTTGACCGGCCAGATCATCGACTTGCCATCGTCCGGCCCGCCTTCAAAGGTGTTGATGGCGATCGGCTGGCGGCTCTTGTCGATGTCGTCACCGAGCAGGGTGTATTTCACCGAGCCGTTGAACCACATGTACTCGGGGCGGACGTTCTCTTCGAGCACGAAATCGCCCTTGATGCCGTTGTAGGTGATGTGGCCGTCGTCGTTGGTGATGACCAGCGGCTTGCCCTTGGCGTCGCGCTTGCCGGCGGTGGACCAGTCCCAGGACATCTTGGTGGGCATGTCGCCCCGGGCGAAGGCAGGGATGTGACAGGTCTGGCAGGCCACCTTGTCGGTGTGGTCGTTGAGCTTGGCCATGCCGTGGGGCGCCTGGCCGTGGCAGGCCTGGCAGGTGGCCGGATTGCTGCTGTCGGCCTTGCCGCGCATGTGGGCGCCACCCTTGTCCATGGCGGTGGGCGCATAGCGGCTGCCGGGCACCTGGTGGCCGTCGGTCTTGTGGCAGGTGGCACAGGTGAAGTTGTTGCCCTCGGCGTCCATGTGCACGTCGAGCGCCTTGTCGGGCTGCTCAAGGGAGCTGTCCAGATCGCCGTGCTTCACCGCGTCGCCGCCGCCGCCATAAAAATGGCACGCGCCGCAGGTTTCACGACGGGTCTTGCCGACCTTCTGGGCGATGGCCTGCAGATCGATGCCGCGGATGATCTTGCCTGAGCCAGGGGGAAACTCGGTGTCCTTGGTCACCGGGTTGCCGGCAAAGCCGGAGGGCTTCTTGTATTTGCCGGTGGCGTCGTGGCACACCAGACAATCGACGTTCTCCTGGGAGGCGAAGTCGAACTTGCTGCCGTCCTCCATCCCGTAGCCGATGTGGCAACTGGCACAGGCCTTGTAGTTGGACGAAACCGAGGTGCAGAAATTGTTGATCACATGCCGCTTGCCGAGCGTCTGCCCGGTGCCGGGATTCACGTATTCCCACTTCCAGTGCTGGGTCTGGTGAACCTGCTTGGCGGCCTCCGTGTGACACGTCAGGCAGGCCTTGGTGACTTCCGGGCCAGACTGGAACGGTCGCTGGAGTTCCTTGAACTTGCTGTGATCCGCCGTGGACTTGAGCAGCGCCGCAGTGGCCGCCCCCGCCTTCTGATCGGCCGCCGCATGGGCAGTCCCTCCCATCAGCGTAGCCATCGACAGCGCGAATAAAAGTTGCTTGAGCACTTGCATACGCCCCCCTCTTGCGAATCAACCGACTGAAGTGGTGCACGGCAAAACAGCACAAGTGAAATCTAAGAACTTTCTAATATTCGAATATTGATATTCATCAATACCCACGATGAGATCACGGTTAAAACACACGTTGCCGGCAACGATGTTGCGGCGCCTTGCTGCCGGGCCGGTTTTTGCCGCGACCAGACATCCCGGAGCGTGGTGGATTTCACCGAAGCAAAAGCGCTCACCCCGAACGACAAAAGGCCGCGCACCGGGCGCGGCCTTTCATCTGCCAGAAAGACGGAAAAGGGTCAGTGGGCCAGAAAATCCACCACCATCCGGTTGAACTTGTCCGCGTGCTCCCACTGGGCCCAGTGCCCACAACGATTGAAGATGTGCAGCTCGGCGTTGGGCATGCCCCACAGCAGGCGCAGGCCCACGTCCATGGGCACGAAGCGGTCGTCGCGGCCCCAGATGACCAGCGTCGGGGCGCTGATCTCGCCCAGGCGCGGGCCGTAGTCGGGGAACTGCTTGGGGTTGGCGGCCAGGCTCTTGACGAAGTTCTCCAGGTGATCCTTGCGGGCCATCATGTTGTCGAGGCGGGCCTGGTACAGGGCGTCGGTGAGGCTGCTGGTGTCGAACACGAACACCGCCATCATCTTCTTGAGGTTCTCGATGGTCGGGTCGCGGTACAGCCCCTGCAGCAGCTTGATGCCTTCGGTGGGCATCGGCACGAACTGGCTGGGGCCACCGGTGCCGCCGCCCATCAGCACGAGCTTGCCGACGCGGCCGGGGTTGAACAGCGCAAACGCCACGGCGCTGTGGCCGCCCATGGAGTTGCCGATGATGTGCACCTTGTCGAGGCCCAGCGCATCGAGCAGGCCCTTGAGGCAGCGGGCGTTGAGCTCGGAGCGGGAACCGGCGCACACGATCGGGTCGCTCTTGCTCCAGCCCGGGCAGTCCATCAGGATCACCCGGTAGCCGGCAGCAACCAGCGGCTCGATGTTGCGGTTGAAGTTGGCCCAGCCGCTGGCGCCAGGGCCGGAGCCGTGGAGCATCACCACCGTCTCGGCGCCGCTGCCGCAGTCGTTGTAGTGCAGTTGCAGGTCGAGGTCGCCCTCCGTGATGCGGACGAACTTGCTGGTTTCGGCTTCGGTCAGGGCGGGGGTGGGCGCGGCGGTCGTCATCCTGTTTCCTTTCGGCGTGACGCAGGCCGGCGGCGGGGCCGGTCGCGACTTATTGTTGTGTTGTGGAGTCGGGGGCCGGCGCGCCGCGATGGACACGGCACGCGGCCCGGCCGGGCAGTACAGCACAGGCGGGCGTGCCGATGCATCCCGGGCGGGCGAAATGTCCACTGCTTGCACAACCAAAGGCGGTCAGCCCTCGTCGGGCAGCATCTCGTAGAAGTTCTTGCCGATGGTGTCAATGTGGCGCACCCCGAGCTCGTCGGCGATCTCCTGGCACATCTCGAAGGCCAGCACCAGCTGGGCGCGAGAGGTGGCGTTGCGCAGGTGGTCGCGCACCGGCTGGTCGCCGTGGCGCAGGCTCTGCTCCATGGTGTTGAGCAGGTACAGCCGCGCGAGAGCCAGGGATCGCCGTTGGCGCGGGGCGTTGGCCGGGCGCTCGGGCACCGGCGCCGGCCGGCTGCGCGCATCCATCTGCGCCGAGGCGCGGCTCGCCACCGCCGCCACCGGCCGCGGGCCGCCCACGCGGATCACGAAGCCTTCGTCGTGGAGTGTTTCAAGCGCCTGGCGCACGTCGCCCAGGCCGGCGGCAGCGTCGATCAGCTCGGCCACGCTGCGCCGGCCGTCCACGAGGATCAGCATTGTTCGAAGGCGCGGCGGAACCCGTCTTGTGCGGGTTGCGATCTCCTCCACCCCGGCCACGGTCTTGGCCAGAATCCAGTCGTTGCCCATTGCGCGCCCTCGTGCTGCTTTCTGATACGGGACGCGATCATAAGGATTGAAAACTTCAGTGTCGTGACACCCGCCTATGACGGAAGCTCGCAGGCGCGTGGGCAAACACCACCGAGAAGACGAGGATCAGCCAGAACAGCGCCGGGCGCGCGGCTTCATCCACCACGAAAATACCGATCAGCACGAACTTGACCAGCAGCGAGAGGCCGGCAAACTCCTTGAGCCACAGGGCGTTGGACCACGCGTCCAGCGCCGCCATCGCCACGCCCGAGGCGACCATCAGGATCAGGAAACCATGGGTCTGCGCGGTGGCCCCCGCCATCAGCCCGGCCCCCACGCCCACCACGCCGGCCAGGTGCGCGGCGCGCAGCAGCACGCCCAGCCAGCGCCGGCCGGGAAAGTCGCGGTAGGTGGATGAAGAGCCGGCGCTCATGGCGTCACAGGTCGGCGCGCGGTTCCCACGCGTAGCCGCGCCGGGTGAGTTCGTCGGTGATGCGGGCCATCGCCGTCTCGACGCTCGCCAGCGGGCCTTTCATGCCCAGCTCGATGTGACGCGGCACGCCATCGCCGCCCACGCTGGGCAAGCTGAACAGGGTGGCGTCGGGAAAATCGGCGGTGATGGCTTCCATCAGGTCGATGAGCTTGCCCTCCAGCGCCTCCCAGGCGATCACCGAGCGCTCGACGTAATCCGCCTTGTGGTGCAGATGCGCCAGGCGCTGGTCGAGCACCCATTCGATCATCGGCCAGGCCATGACCGGAAAGCCGGGCACGAAGTAATGGTTGGCGATCGAGAAGCCGGGGATTCGGTTGTAGGGGTTGGGGATGATCTCGGCACCCAGCGGATACACGCCCATCTGCAGGCGCTGGGGCGTGGTCTCGTCGCCAAAGCGGGCGCGGATCTCGGCCTCGGCCTCGGGGTGCAGCGCCAGCGGCACACCCAGCGCCTCGGCGGCGGCCTGGCGGGTGTGGTCGTCGGGGGTGGCGCCGATGCCGCCGAAGCTGAACACGATGTCGCCGCCGGCGAAGCTCTCCTTCAGCGTCTGCACCAGCCGCGGGCGCTCGTCGCCCACGTGGCGCGACGACGCCAGCCGCAGCCCGCGGGCCTTGAGCAGCTCGACTACCTTGCCAAAGTGCTTGTCCTCGCGGCGACCGGAGAGGATCTCGTCGCCGATAATGATTGCGCCGAAAGCCGGCGTGGAATCCGCAGCCATGGTCAGTTCACCTCGATGATGTTTTCGCGGCTGCGCGCCACGCGCAGCGCCGACAGCAGGTAATGCACGAAGGCCAGCCCCGAAAGCGCCGGCGCAAACAGGTTGATGAGCGGCAGGTGGGCCATCGCCGCACCGACGAGGCCAACGCCAAACAGCCCGCTGGAGTGCTGGGCCGGCAGGGCTTTCATCTCGTGGGTGTCGGCGTGGGCCATCAGCGCGTCGTAGCGGAAGGCGCGCTGGTTGAGCCACGCGGTGAGGATCAGCGAGATCAGCAGGCCAGCGCCGGGGATCAGCCACAGGGGCAGGCTCAGCACCAGTAGCACGAGAAACTGGATGACCGAGGTGAGCGCGTTCCAGACGCTGCCCACCTGGCTGCCGCCGCTGCGGCGGGCGATGTCGGCGTAGTCGCTGACAGCCACCTTCTCGAGCATCAGCGGCAGCGCCACCGCCGCCACCAGAAAGGCCGCGGTCACGTAGATCATCGGCAGCGCCAGCACCACCAGCCCGATCTTGAACATCAGCAGCGCCACCAGCATCGCGCCTTCGGACGAGGCCAGCCAGCTACCCACCAGCGGCATCGCGGTGATGAGGCCGCTGCCCAGCGCCACCAGCGAACCCCAGCTCGTCACCAGCAGGCCCGTCCAGATGATGCTGGCGGCCAGCGTCGGCCACATCAGGTGCCACAGGATGCCCGGCCGGCCCAGGCTGCGGGCGGCGGAGAAGTAGGACAGCAGGATCGTCTTCATCGGTCACGGAATCCGGAAATATAAAGAGGGCACCACGGTGTTACGGAAGTGCCAGGCCCGCATTTTCCCCGATCAACGGGCCGCGGTCACCCCGCAGGCGGCGAGGCCGCGGGCCACCGCGCTGGCGGTGAGAGCGCGGCGCTCCGGCGTGGCCAGCTCGATCGCCTCGGCCGGATGCACGATCACCCCGGCCTCCAGCAGCACCGCGGGCACCGTGGAAGTCTTCAGCACCACCAGGTTGTCGTAGTAATACACGCCGTTGGTTTCATCGGCCCACGGGCGGCCGATGCCGGCGGCCTCGGCGTGATGGGGCGTGGGCTTGAGGCCCGCCGCCCGCAGCGCAGCGCCGATGCTGCTCGCGCAGGCCAGGCTCTCGGCGAGACGCGGGTTCTTGCGTGACACGAAGAGCGAGAAGCCGCGGGCATATTCGGAATAGCGCTGCTCCTTGCCGTCCACCAGCCAGGTCTGCTGGTATTCGGCCTTCACCGAATCGTGATGCACCGACAGGAAGAACTGCCCGCCCGCCGCCTCGGCCTGGGGCGCGCGGGCGTACAGGTCGGCCATCTCGCCCTTGTAACCGATCAGCCGCACCGGCACGCCGTCGGCCTCCAGCCGGGTGGCGATCACCGCCGCGAGGTTCTGGTTGTATTCAAACTCGGTCACCCCGTAGGCGCTGGTGGCGCCGGGCTTCTCGAGGAAGTGGCCGACATCCACCGCCACCGGGCCCGCCGCAACAGCCGCACAGCCCGCCAGCGCGAGGCAGATCGCCAGCACGCTTTCACACATCCTGTTCATCAACGCACTCCGCTGAAACTCAGTTCGCCGTGGGGCGAGTAGTCGAGGCGTTGGGGCGTCCGGGTCGGGTCCACCACCAGCGCGGTATCGCCACCATCGGCGAGCACGCGATCCCCGACCTGGCTCACCCGCACCGTCACCGCCGGAATGCGCGGGTAGTCGGACGTGAGGCGCACCGTGTAACGGTCGACGAACTCGACGGTCACCGACACCCCATTGCGGGAGCCGCCCTTCGAATCCGCCACCACCGCACCGCGATACACCCCGGCGATGCGCGCTGCCGCCCACTCGCCCTCGCCCGCCGACGCACTTTGCGGAGCCGGCGCCGCTGGCGGCACCGCCCGCTGGGACACGCCCCAGAACACCCCACCCGCCAGCACCACCGCCAGCGCGGCCAGCAGCGGCAGCCGCCGGT
>NZ_BSPX01000074.1:0-26126 GCF_030161255.1 Zoogloea oryzae | reverse complement strand
CCGCGGCCGGCCACCTGCAGGCGTTCGCCCAGGGTGCCGGCCAGCGGCGGGGCGATGCCCGGCAGGCCGGTGCCGCCCGGCTGGTGGCACATCACGCAGTGGGTGGCGAAGACCGCGGCGCCGTCGGCGGCCACCGCGGGCAAGGCCGCTGCACAAAGAAGGCTGGCGAGCAGGGTACGCATGGCAGGCCTCACCCTCAGCCTTCGGCCACGCCGACCACCGCCGCGAGCGTGCAGTGGAACATCGTCGAGTCGTTGGACATGCACCAGTTGATGTCGTTATGCACGCCCATCCGGTAGGCCGGCCGTTCCCGCTCGTTGGTGTTGCACAGGCAGCGTCCGCAGGCGGTCTTGCCGCAGCAGTCGTTGTAGCTGATGAGGTAGTCCTTGCCGTCGTCCGGGTTGCGGCAGGTGCCGATCCAGGCCACCTTCGAGGCCTCGGTGCCCGGCGGGCAGGTGGAGGCGCTGCCGCCGCAGCACGAGCACAGGTAACCGTCCTGGGCGCAGTAGCGCCAGTATTCGCAGTCCTGGTCGCCGGGCTTGGCGTTGGCGGCCTTGCGGGCCGCGCCGGCGGCGGCCTGGGCGGTGCGGTCGAAGGGCAGCACCGGCAGCACGAAGGCGGTGCCGACCATCAGCTTGCCGATGCGGATCAGGGCCCCGCGGCGCGAGCTCTGCTGCGCCACCTTGCGGGTCTTCCGCTCGAACAGATCATCGAGCCATTTCATGGTTGTCTCTCCTTGGGGTTGGGGGCGGTCAGGCGTGCTGGTGGTCGATGAAGTCCTGCACCGAGGCGACGCCCATCTCCTTGGCGGTGAAGAGGCTCTCGAGCTGCTCGCGGGAGTTCACCAGGCCCTTGGCCACCACCCGGCCGTGCTCGTTGAGGAGCACCGCGTAGGGCAGCTTGGCCACCCGGTAGGCGATGCCGGGCTCGCTGGACAGCACGTAGGGGAACTCCTTCAGGTCGGCTTTCTCGTAGAAGGCTAGGTGCTCGGGCTGCTCGCCGTCGGAGGTGAGCACCACGCGCAGCCAGTCCTGCTCGGTGCGATTGACCGAGCGGAGGATGGGCAGCAGCTTCTTGCACACCGGGCAGGTGGGCGACAGGAAGAACAGCAACGTGCTCTTGTCGGCCGGGCGGCCAATGGTGACGCGGGTGTTGCCCACCAGCGCCGGCAGGTCGAACACCGGCGAGGCCTCGCCGACCTTGGGGCCGGTGTCCATCATCAGCGCGCCCATCGGGGCGACGCGCTCGTAGAGCACGCCGATCTGGCGGGCCAGGGCAAACAGTCCGACGAGGGCGGCCAGGACGGCGATCCAAAGCAGCACGTTCGAAATCATCAGGGCTTCGTTCATGATCAGTTCCTCAGTTGAATCAGGCGGGGGTGGTTGGCCATCAGCTGGTTGGCGGTGGCGTAGAGGCCGAACAGGGCGAGGGTGCCGCCGGCGACGGTGAGGTAGTCGATCCACATCAGGTCGCGGCTGCCGCCGTCCTGTCCGCCGAGCACGGCGAGGATCATCAGCAGGGTGTTGCGGGCGGGGAGCGCCCAGCTGAGGGTGGTGTGCCCCCCTGCTCCGCCGCAGCCGCAGTCGATGTCGGTGTGGCCGCGCAGCAGGTTGGCGACGACGCCGGCGGTGGCGAGGCCGAGCACCGCCACCGACAGCACCAGCCCGACGCTGCGGGTGGCGTCCAGCAGCAGCGCGACGCCGGCCACCGCCTCCAGCACCGGGAAGGCCCGGGCGAAGAGCGGCACGAGGGCCTCGGGCAGCAGCCGGTACAGGTCGACCGACGCCTCGAAGACCGCCAGGTCGCGCAGCTTCTGCCACGCCCCGGTGAGCAGCACCACCGCGATCGCCGCCCCGCAGGCGCGGGCCAGCACGGGGTCAAGAGCCAGGGCGTCCATCAGTGCAGCTCCATCTGGGTGGGCGTCTCGCCGATGCCTTCCATGCGCTTGGCGAGGGCGAGCTTGCCCTTGGCGTCGAACACCGCGATGGCGGCCTTCACCCCGTCGTAGGCGAACAGGCGGGCGCCGTCGCCCTGGCTCACCGCCAGCGCGATGGCGTTGTTGCCGGGGGTGCGGGCGACGCGCTTCTTGGCCGCCAGATCGACGGTCCAGATCTCCTTGGCCGGCGTCTTGTGGCTGCCCTCGAAGCCCTTGTCGTGCATCCCCACGAACAGCCGGCCGCTGGCATTGTGCTGGGCGATCAGCTGGTAGCCGCCGGGGCGCCAGCCCTGCTTGCGATCGGCCGCCGAGAGGATCGACCAGGGCGACTCGAAGCTCGCCACTTCGCCGCCCACGTGGGCGGTGTAGACATCGCCCAGGAAGGACACGAAGCGGTAGCTGTCGCCGTCCTGCTCGCCGTGGATGAAGATCGGGTCCTTGTCGGCGTCGAAGAACTTGGCGCTGCGCTTCTGGCGCGCCACCTGGCCGGCGGCGTCGAGGCTGACGGTGAGCAGCGTGCCGTCTCCGCAGACGGTGGAGAAACGCCCGCCGGTGCTGGCCGCCGGCAGGATGCTCCAGCAGCCCGGCGTCGCCACCTCGGCCACCATCCGGCGTTCCTTCAGGTCGATCACGCCCACCGAGGTCGCCGGGGTGGCGAACTGCACGAACAGCCAGCGCCCGTCGCTCGACGGCCGGATCGTGCCCTTGTAGTTGAGCGACTGGGCATGGCGCGGCGGGATGGCGATCTCGCCGGTCTTGGCGAGGGTCTGGGCGTCGTGCACGTCCACCACGTCGGTGCGGGTGCCGTGGTTCAGCCGCGTGTAGTAGGTGGTCGCAACGAAGATTTCCTTGCGATCCGCCGACAGGATGGCCTGGCCGGCGTAGCCCGTGGCGATCACCCCCTCGTAGCGCAACGAGGTGCCATCCACCACGTGCAGGCGTCCATCCACGATGTGGCCGATGGAAACGTCCGACAGATAGATGCGATACGGATTGGCCGGCGGCAGCTTGCCGGTGGTTATCACTTCCGGAGCCAGTTCGGCGCTGGCGCCGGCACACAGGCCCAGCAGCAGCAAGCTCCCCGCTAACGATTTTCGAAGCACGTTTTCCTCCTTCTTGCTGCGGTGCCCGAACCGTCGTCTCTCTGTCGGGGGCACCTGTCAGTCGTCCCGCCCGGGCACTCCCGGGGCGGGTTTCCCGCGTTTCGGACATGGCGTTCCGGGCTGCGGTTGGAGGCATAGTGGGGGCTACCCAAAAAGGGCGCTATCCAATATCGGCAATTCCAATTTGGTGCAAGTGTCTGTCCAAAAAGGGGATTTTTGTGTGCACTGCACCATCGTTGTGCGCCGCACAACAAGAGTTACAAGACCCTTGCGGATTTGGGGCAATTGGTATTACTTTGATTTTAAGAGTCGTAAGACCGCCCCAAACCACACCAAGAAGAGAGCACAGCCATGGACTTGCAGCCCAGGAGAAGCGGCACCGAACCCAGCCCGTTCAGCGCGTTTGCCACCACCCAAACCGAAGACGCCCACGAGCACGCATGCAGCCTGCAACAGTGGATCCAGACCTACGAACAGCTCTCGCCGGGCCGCTTCAACGGGGAGATCGAAGAGGCCTGGTTCGGCAATGTGCAGGTATTCCGTGAGCGTACGAACCAGATGGTTCACGAGGCCGGATCCTCCTGGAAAGGCTCGCGGACATTCGGGATTCCGCTGAACCTCGAAGGCCAGGGCTGGTACTGCGGCGAGTCCTTCGACCGGGACACGATGCTCACCTTGCATGGCGGCGAGGAGCTCGATTTCCGCACCCCGCGCAAGCTCGACGTGGTGGCCATCACCACCGACAAGGGAGTCTTCAACGACTACGCCCTGCGCACCGAAGGCCGCGACATCGAGGCCGAACTCGGCAAGCGGCGGATCATCCCCAGCAGCGCCGAGAAGATGCAGGAGCTCAGCGCCCTGCTCCTCACCGTGCTCGACACCGCCCGCAACAGCCCGCACATTCTTGGGCACGCCGCCATGCGCAAGGCGATGGAGCACGCCATCTTCGACAGCCTGCTAGCCGTAATCGGCAACGGCGTCGATGCGCTTCGTCCGCCATCCACCAGCCAGGCCCGCCGCCAGATCGTCGATCGCGCCCGCGACTACATGCGCCACCACGTGAACGAGCCCATCACCGTGGCCGACCTGTGCGCCGAACTCAACGTGTCACGCCGCACACTGCAGTACAGCTTCCAGGACGTGCTCGACGTGAACCCGGTGAGCTTCCTGCGGGCCATGCGCCTCAACGGCGTGCGCCGCGCCCTGCGCAACGGGGACGGCCGCGAATCGGTCACCGACGTGGCGCTGCAGTGGGGCTTCCTGCACCTCTCCCACTTCGCCGCCGACTACAAGGCGATGTTCGGCGAGCTGCCTTCCGAAACCCTCCGGCGCCGGCTGGGCGTGCCGGATGCAAGCTGAACGACAGACTCCTGACCGACATCGGCAACGCGCCCTGCCGCATCGGGCGCAAAAAAAGCAGAAAGCCCTCGATCCGAGGGCTTTCTGCTTTGGTGCGACGGGTAGCCGGCGTGCGCCGGGCGGGGTCAGAACCGGCCGAGCTTGCGGTACAGCGTATTGCGGCTGATCCCCAGCCGGCGGGCGGCGGCCGAGATGTTGCCGTTTTCGGCTTCGAGGGTGCGCTGGATCATGTCGCGCTCGATCTCCTCCAGGCGGCCGAAGGCGGCAGCACCGGTGGGGACGGCCTCGGCACAGGCCATGGTTTCGGCGACACGGGCGGTGACGGGTTCGGGCGTGACCGGGCTGGACGAAGCCAGGGCACCGATTTCCTCGAACACGTCGTCGGGCAGGTGCCAGGTTTCGATCACGTCCTCGTCGTCGTCCAGCAGCGCGATGCCCACCTTGATGACGTTGCCGAGCTGGCGGATGTTGCCCGGCCAGCGGTAATTCAGGAAGGCATCCATCACCCTGCTGGAGACGGTGACGTTGCGATCCGGGCCGGCCTCTTCGCGGAGCAGCTTGTCGATCAGGCTGCCGATGTCGCTGCGCTCGCGCAGCGACGGCAGGTTGATGCACAGGCCGTTGAGGCGGTAGTACAAGTCTTCGCGGAAACCGCCGCGGGCCACTTCTTCCTTCAGCCGGCGGTGGGTGGCGCACACCAGGGTGATGTCCACCGGAATGCTCTTGTTGGTGCCGAGCGGGGTCACGCAGCGTTCCTGGAGCACGCGCAGCAGGCGGGCCTGGAGCGACAGGGGCATGTCGCCGATTTCGTCGAGGAAGAGCGTGCCGCCGTGGGCCTGCTGGATCTTGCCGACCGCGCCTTCCTTGCGGGCGCCGGTGAAGGCGCCGCCGGAGTAGCCGAAGAGCTCGGATTCGATCAGGGTCTCGGGAATCGCCGCACAGTTGAGCGCCACGAAGGGGCCCTGGCCGCGGGGGCCGCTGTTGTGGAAGGCCTTGGCAAACATCTCCTTGCCGGCGCCGGATTCGCCCTGGATCAGGATCGGGATGTCGCGGCCGAGCACGCGGGTGGCCTTGTCGATGGCGGCCTGCAGGCGCTCGTCGCCGGTGGACAGGGACTTGAGGGTCAGGCCGGGACGGGCGGTCGGGCGGACGTTCTCAACCTTGGGCGCCTTGCCCACGCGTTCGCCGCGGGCATCCAGCAGCACCGGGCCGGAGGTGGCCAGCGCCGTGAGGTTGCCGCGCAGCCGGCCATAGAAACGCTCGCCGTTGCGGCCGTTGATGGCGATCAGCGACGACGGGTCGCGCCGGGCGCGGTCGACCAGGGTGCCCAGGGGCACGTCGAACAGCATGGTGTAGTGACGGCGGGGCAGGTCTTCGCGGCGCATGCCGAGGAGGTCGAGGGCGGCCTGGTCGGCGCCCAGCAGATCGCCGTCCGGGCCGATGGCCAGCAGGGCCTCGCAGAGGCTGCCCACGTGGTCCGGGCGGGAGTGGAAGCTGAGCAGGCCCTGGTGGGCGAACTCGGCTTCGAAGATACGTTTCTCGATGATGCGGGACGACATTTTTACGAGACCCAGCGAGTGGCGTTGATAAGCCCGGTAGTCGCTGGAGATGTCCAGCGCCCCGATCAGACGCCCCTGCGCGTCCAAGATGGGCGCGGCACTACAGGTGAGAAAGGCGTTGCTCTCGAAGAAATGTTCGGAGCCGAAGACATTAACGGCATTGCGCTCGGCAAGTGCAGTCCCGACCGCGTTTGTTCCGCGATCGAATTCGTTCCAGCTGGCGCCGGGGCGCAGGGCAACCTGTTCGGCGCGGCTGAGGAAGTCCGGATCGCCGTAGCTCTGGATCAGCATGCCCTGGGCGTCGGCCAGGATCACCATGCTGTGGGAGTTGCGGATCTGCTCGAAGAGATGCTCCAGCACCGGCTGGGCGTGGGACAGCAGGGTGCGGTTGCGTTCGCGGGCTTCGGTCACGGCGCGCATGTCCGGATCGCGGGTGCCCTTGAAGGCCGGATCGAGCCCCGCCTGCCGGCAGCGCTCCCAGGAGCGCAACACGTTCCGGTCGAGCAAGGCCTCCGGCACCTCGCCCCGATCGAAATACAGGGAACGCGCCTCCTGAAGGCTCATCGAGCGAGCCTCGGTATTGAAAGGTACCTGCATGTGTTCGTCTCCTCCGCTATAACGGATTGTGTTCCGGGTTTTAACCCGGTTTATGGTGAGTGCTCCAAAATGTAGCAGCCGAATCATATTTCAGCAATGTGACTGCTCCACGGCGGATACCCATGAGCAAACTCCGTTCCAGTTTATTCACTCATAAGAAAAACTAAGAAACCCGCCTCCAGCGCCGGAAAGCCGAGACACCCCCGCAGAAGCCGTGACAAGTGGCACGCCCCTTGCTGAATGATGCCCACCACGGCGATGCCTGCTGCGCCCCGCGCCCCATCGCTCGACGCATTCCAATCCAGACCAAAGGTGACCCAGGTGACTGCTCGCAACTTCTTCTCCCGCCCTCTCCGTGCTCTCTCCACCGCCGTCCTGGCCCTGGCGGCCGGTGCCGTCATTGCCCACGGCGACGTGACGCCCCAGGCGGTGGACACCTCCTCCCTCAAGCAGGTTGGCAAGGAGTGGCTCACCAAGAACCCGTATCTGGGCAACAAGGAAGCGATCCGCATCGGCGACTCGGCCTTCAACCAGAACTGTGCCCGCTGCCACGGCCTGGGCGCCGTGTCCGGCGGCATCGCACCGGATCTGCGTTACCTGCCGGCCGGCCAGGAAGGTGACGAGATCTTCCTGCAGCGCATCCGCCACGGCGCGACCCGCGACGGCCGCGTGTACATGCCCCCGTTCGAAGGCATCCTGTCCCAGGAAGCCATGTGGACCATCCGCGCCTGGCTGGAGACCGTCCGTGAAGACTGATCGCCGTCGTTTCCTGCTTGCCGCCGGGGCCGCCGCCCTGGCTGCCAGCCTGCCGGCCCGGGCCGACGGACTGGCCGAGATCCGCCAGCGCGGCAGCCTCCGGGTTGCCGTTTACAACGGCTTCGTACCCTGGTCCGACAAGGGCAACGGGATCGACGTGGAGCTTGCCCAGGCGCTGGGCAAGCAGCTCGGCATCGCCACCCAGGTGGTCGGCTACAACGCCGACGAGGACATGGACGACGACCTGCGGAACATGGTCTGGAAGGGCCATTACCTGGGCCAGCAGCCGTCGGACGTGATGATGCACGTGCCGGTGGATTCCTATCTCCAGGGCAAGAACGAGAAGGTCAAGATCTTCGGGCCCTACCACCTGGAAACCATTGCGGTTGCCCGCATCCAGCGCATCGGCTCGATCCGCGGCTCGGCCGCCACCGCGCTGGAAGTCTTCACCCGCGAGAAGATCGGCGTCGAAGGCCGCTCGCTGGCCGATGCCTTCCTGCTGGGCGTGCTCAACGGCCGCCTGCGCGAGAACGTAGTGCATTTCAACAGCGTGGCCGCCGCCGTCGAGAAGCTGAAGGCTGGCGACCTGGCCGCCGTGATGGGCCCCCGCTCGGAGATCGAGCAGGCCCTCGGCAAGGACAACCGCTTCGTCATCGAAGTGGTGCAGATGCCGGAACTCAAGATCAACAGCTGGCCCATCGGCATGGCCGTCAAGGCCGAGGAGACGGCCCTGGCCGACACCGTTGGCGAGGCGCTGCGCGTGCTGCAGAAGAATGGTACCGTCGCGTCCATCTTCGCCCGTCACGGCATCACCTATGTCCAGCCCACGCTCTGATTCGATGATCCGCACTCTGCTGGCCGGCTGCGCCCTGCTTCCCGCAGCGGCGTTTGCCGCGCCCTTCGCCTACGTCCCCAACGAAAAATCCGGCACGGTGTCGGTGATCGACACCGCCACCGACACCGTCGTGCGCACCCTGCCCGGCGGCGCCCGCCCCCGCGGCATCGCCAGCGACGGCAAGCGCCTGTTCATCAGCGAGGCGCCGTCGGATGGCCTGGTGATCGTCGATATCAGCGCCGAGGAGCCCACCCGGCACATCCGCCTGGGTGAATCGCCCGAAGGCGTCAGCGTCTCGGCCGACCGCAAGCGGGTGGCGGTGGCGGTGGAAGAATCCAACAGTGTGGTGGTGCTCGATGCCGCCACCGGGCGCAAGCTCGCCGACATCCGCGTGCGCGGCAAGAACCCGGAACACGCGGTGTTCAGCCCCGACGGCCGCTGGCTGCTGGTAAGCGCCGAGGACGCCGAACAGGTCGATCTGGTGGATGTGAAGGCCCGCCGTCAGGTGGCGCAGATCCCGGTGGGCGCCCGCCCCCGCGGCATCGGCTTCACCCCCGACGGCAGCCGTGCCTACGTGGCCTGCGAGCTGGCAAGCACGGTCTACGCCATCGACATGGGCAAGCGCAAGGTGATCGCCACGATCAAGGCGGGCACCTTCTCGAACGGTGTGGCCGTGGCGCCGGACGGCCAACGTGTTTATGTTTCCAACGGCAAGGACGGCACGGTGAGCGTGATCCGCACCGCCGACAATCAGGTCGAAGCCACCCTGCCGGTGGGCAAGCGGCCCTGGAACATGGCCCTCACCCCCGATGGCCGCAAGCTCTACGTGGCCAACGGCCGTTCCAACAGCGTCTCGGTGATCGACACCGAACGTCTCGCCACCATCAGTGAAATCCCCGTCGGCGAGCTGCCGTGGGGCGTCGTCGTGCAGCCCTGACACAGGGCGTCGCGACACGAACTGAACCATCCCGACACACCTGCTCCACTTTGGAGCAGGTGTGCGCACCCCACATCAGAGCTTCAGGATCCACTCGATCGCGGCCTTCAGATCAGCATCACTGATCTTGTCCGGGCCGTTCGGGGTCATCGGAATCTGGCCCCACACACCGGAACCACCGTGACGCACCTTGGCGCTCAGCACCGCCACGGCGTCGCCCTGGCCCTTGTACTTGGCCGCCACGTCCTTGTACGACGGGCCGACGCGCTTCTGGTCGACGGCATGGCAGGCGGTACAGCGGGCCTTCTTGATGATCTCCTCGGACGCCATCGCCGGCGCGGCCGCGGCCACACCCAGCGCAATCGCGCACATCATCGGAATGAATTTCATAGCTCCTCCTTGGATCGGACTTGTGATTGATTTTGGCGGCGGCCTGCAGACCACCCGCCCCGCCACCATTGCAAATTCCGTGCGCCGATGCCACCCGCCCCAAACTGAACGCCAATCCCTTTTCCAACAAGCACTTGCCCGATCCGGGAAGGATGCGAGCGGGCAGCGGCGCTGCTCCGCCGCTGCACACCTGCTCCATCCCGACACGCACCACGGAACACTTTTCCGCCCACGGCTGGCCTTTAGGGGGCGGTAGACCAGGCCAAGCCTCTGGCATGTTTCCTGCACTGCCTCCCCCGTGAAGAAAGCCGATCCCAACTCGCCAATCCCCGCGGAGGAGGCCATCCGGCGCTCCTGGGAGCGCTGCGCCGCCAACGGCCTGCGCAACAACGAGCATCTGCCCGACGGCATCCTCCCCCGATCCAGCCTGGCCGACCGGCTCGAAGGCAACGCGCGGCTGGTGGCCTACGCCCAGCCGATCATGGAGCACCTGCACCAGCAGATCGCCCGCTCGTCCTCCACCATCCTGCTGGCCGACGACGCCGGGATGATCCTGCGCGCAGTGGGCGACGCCGATTTCGCCGAACGCGCCGCGCGGGTCGCCCTGCAGCCCGGCGTGTCGTGGGCCGAATGCACCATGGGCACCAACGCCATCGGCACCGCGCTGGCCGAACAGCGCCCGATGGCGGTGATCGGCACCGACCACTTCCTTGAGCGCAACCGCTTCCTCACCTGCGTCGCCACCCCGATCCACGGCCCGGCCGGCGGCGTGCTGGGCATCCTCGACATCTCCACCTCGGCCCAGCTCAGCCAGATCCACGCTCAGGCGCTGATCCAGACCACCGCCGAGATCATCGAGAACCGCCTCATCGAGAGCCTCCCCGAAGCCGCGGTGACGATCCGCTTCCATCCCCAGGCCGAGGCGCTGGCCTCGCCCCTCGAAGGGCTCGCGGTGTTCAACGAGGCCGGCGAGATGCTCGCCTGCAACCGCCGCGGTGAAACCCTGCTGGGCATCGGCGACAGCCGCAAGGAGCGCCCGGCCTTCTCGCGTATCTTCGAGACCCGCTGGACCACCCTCCTCGACCACGCCTTGTCGAGCAGCCTGCGCCCCACCCTGCTGTGTGCCCACGGCGGCCGCGAATTCGCCGCCCGGGTCCAGGCCGGCCGGCTGCAGGCCCTGCGCCCGGTGGCCGCCAGCGCGCCCGACATGCCCGCCGCTCGCCGCGGCGTGACCCTCGAAGACCTCGATCTGGGCGACCAAACCGTGGCCTCGGCGGTGCGCCGCGCCCGGCGCATCGTCGGGCTCGACATCCCGCTGCTCATCCAGGGCGAAACCGGCACCGGCAAGGAAGTCTTCGCCCAGGCCTTCCACCACAGCAGCCCGCGCCGCGACGGCCCCTTCGTGGCCATCAACTGCGCGGCCATCCCCGCTAACCTGATCGAAGCCGAACTCTTCGGCTACCGGGCCGGCGCCTACACCGGCGCCCGGGGCGAAGGGGCCCGCGGCAAGCTGCGCGAAGCCCACGGCGGCACCCTGTTCCTCGACGAAATCGGCGACATGCCCCTGCGCCTGCAGGCGGTGCTGCTGCGGGTGCTCGAAACCCGTCGGGTCACGCCCCTGGGCGGCGGCCCCGAGGAGGCCATCGACCTGGCACTGGTGTGCGCCAGCCACCGCCCCCTCAAAACCCTGTGCGAGACCGGCGAGTTCCGCCCCGACCTGTATTTCCGCCTGTCGGCCATGAGCCTCGCGCTGCCCACCCTGCGCGAGCGCAGCGACATCGAGGCCCTCGCCCGCCGCATCCTGCGCGACGAATCCCCCGATCGCCCGCTGCGCCTGGCGGCCGCCACGCTGGACGTGATCCGCCGCCACCAGTGGCCCGGCAACATTCGCGAGCTGAAGAACGTGCTGCGCCTCGCCACCGCCATGCTGGGGCCGGACGAAGCCACCATCACCCCCGACCACCTGCCCCACGACCTGATCGACGCCGGTGAGACGCGCCCCACCACGCAAAGCCTGCGGGCCGCCGAAACCCGGCTGGTGGAAGAGACCGTGGCCCGCCACGCCGGCAACATCTCCGCCGCCGCGCGGGAACTGGGCATCACCCGCACCACCCTCTACCGCAAGCTGCGGCGCGGCTGACCCTGCCCGCAGCTGCCCGACCACGCCGGGCCGTGGGATACTCGCGGGCGTCCTTTTTCAGCCTTGTCTGCCATGTCCAGGTTCCGCGCCATCGCCGCCGCCCTACTCGCCGCCCTCGCCCTTGCCGGCTGCGAAGAACCGCCTTCGCCCCTCGTCCCCGAGCTGCAGCAGCAGTTCCGGCCCGGCTATCCCCTCGCCGATGCCATCCAGAGCCTCAAGGCCCGCAACGCCACCCTCTCGGTGTACAACCGCAGCGAATGCGAATCCCTGGCCCGGGCCAACACCATGACGTCACGCCTGCGCCCCGGCGGCGGGCCGTGCATCTTCGGCAAGATCCCGGTCTCGAAGAACTGGCTGGGCGGCCACACCGACGTGATCCTGCAGCTCGTCTTCAATGCCGAGGACAAGCTGCAGGATGGCGACTTCGAGGAAATCCGCGTGCCCTTCGGCTGGAACTGACCCACCGCCCCTGACACCCCGCCGGGCATCCCCGCCCGCCCACGGCCAAGGCGCCCCCTGACAGACCTGCAACGCCACTGCCAGCACTGCCAGGCGCGCTGCCACTACGCCACCGCGACAAGACGCCGCGATCACGTGGTCGGCAGCACGTCCCCATTTCATCCCCACCCGCCCCCGCCGGGACTCGTCCGAGCCCTCCGAACACTGCCAAAATACTGCCAATCAACGCCACGGCAGCCCACAATGGCAGTCGACGTGCGTCCGATTGCCGCACCGGAAGCAATCATAATAAATTGATTTAAAAGAACTTAATCACAAACCACGAAATGGCACGGGAATTGATTGGGTAACACCCATCAACAAAAAACGCTGCCACACATGTCGCTTCACCCCACCGCCAGGCATCTCGGCTGGCTCATCGTCGTCAAGCTGCTCGCCCTCGTGGCGCTGTGGTGGTGCTTCGTGCGCGATGCCAGTCTCGAGGTGGACGCGCAGGACATGTCGAGGCAGCTCGCCCCCAACCCCGTCGTCCAAGGAGCACCTCGTGGTCAGTGAACAACTGGTTGATCTATCGCGGCTGCAGTTTGCCGCCACCGCCCTTTACCACTTTCTGTTCGTCCCGCTCACCATCGGCATGGTGTGGCTGCTGGTCATCATGGAGTCCGTCTATGTGATGACCGCCAATCCCCTCTACAAGGACATGACCCGCTTCTGGGGCAAGCTGTTCGGCATCAACTTCGCTCTCGGCGTCACTACCGGGATCACCCTCGAATTCCAGTTCGGCACCAACTGGGCCTATTACTCCCACTACGTCGGCGACATCTTTGGCGCACCGCTCGCCATCGAGGGGCTGATGGCCTTCTTTCTCGAGTCCACGATGATCGGGCTGTTCTTCTTCGGCTGGGACAGGCTGGCGCGCAAGGAGCACCTGCTCGTGACCATCCTGATGGCGGTGGGCACCAATCTCTCGGCCCTGTGGATCCTGATCGCCAACGGCTGGATGCAGAACCCGGTAGGCGCCGAGTTCAGCTACGTGACGATGCGCATGGAGATGACCGACTTCTGGGCGGTGGTCTTCAACCCGGACGCCCAGGCCAAGTTCGTGCACACGGTGTCGGCCGGCTACGTCACCGGCGCCATGTTCGTGCTGTCGATCTCGTCCTGGTATCTGCTGCGCGGGCGCGACGTGGAGTTCGCCAAACGCAGCTTCGGCATCGCTGCCGCCTTCGGATTCGCTTCCGTATGCTCGGTGATCGTCCTCGGCGACGAATCGGGCTACACCGTCGGCGAAGCCCAGCAGACCAAGCTGGCGGCCATGGAGGCGATGTGGGAGACCGAGCCCGCGCCGGCGTCCTTCAACCTCGTCGCCATCCCCAACGAAGCCGAGATGAAGAACGACTTCGCCATCGAGATTCCGTGGGTGATGGGCCTCATCGGCACCCGCTCCCTGGACCGGCAGATTCCGGGCATCAAGGAGATCAAGGCCCGCAACCGCGAGCGCATCGTGTCGGGCATGAAGGCCGTCACCGCCCTCGACGCCCTGCGCGCCAACCCCGCCGACGCCACCGCCCGCCAGACCTTCGAGCAGCACAAGGCCGACCTGGGCTTCGGGCTGCTCCTCAAGAAATACGTTAACCGCCTGGACGACGTGACGCCGGCCATCATCGACAAGGCCGTGGGCGACACCGTGCCGCGGGTCGCGCCGATGTTCTGGAGCTTCCGCCTGATGGTGGCTCTGGGCTTTGCGATGCTGCTGCTCTTCGGGCTCGCCCTGTGGCACTCGGTGAAGGGCGACTTCGCCAGCCGGCGCGGCCTGCTGCGGGCGGCGCTGTATTGCCTGCCGATGCCGTGGATCGCCTGCGAGGTGGGCTGGTTCGTGGCCGAATACGGCCGCCAGCCGTGGACCATCTACGGTGTGCTGCCCACCCACCTTTCCGTATCGACCCTGAGCGTGGAGAGCCTCTATGGCTCCCTCGCCGGCTTCGTCGGCTTCTACACCGTGCTGCTGATCGTCGAGATGTTCCTGATGATCAAGTTCGCCAGGCAAGGGCCGGGCAGTCTCGGCACCGGTCGCTACGCCCACGAAGCCCACGCCTGAACCGAGGACGATTCCAAATGCTCGACTATGAAACCCTCAAACTGATCTGGTGGCTGCTGGTCGGCGTCCTGCTGATCGGCTTCGCCATCATGGACGGCCACGACATGGGCGTCGGCACGCTGCTGCCCTTCGTCGGCCGGAACGACACCGAACGGCGCGTCGTCATCAACACCGTCGGCCCGCACTGGGACGGCAACCAGGTGTGGTTCATCACCGCCGGCGGCGCCATCTTCGCCGCCTGGCCGCTGGTCTATGCCACCGCCTTCTCAGGGCTCTACTGGGCCATGCTGGCGGTGCTATGGGCACTGTTCTTCCGCCCGGTGGGCTTCGACTACCGCAGCAAGATCCACGACCCCCGCTGGCGCAGCACCTGGGACTGGGGCCTGTTCGTCGGTGGCGCCGTGCCGCCGCTGATCTTCGGAGTCGCCTTCGGCAACCTATTCCAGGGCGTGCCCTTCAGCTTCGACGATCACCTGGTATCCACCTACTCCGGCAGCTTCTGGGCGCTGCTCAACCCCTTCGCGCTGCTGGCGGGCGTCGTCTCGTCGGCGATGATCACCTTCCACGGGGCCATCTATCTCGCCCACCGCACTCAGGGCGAAATCCAGTGGCGGGCCCTGCGGGCGGCCGGCTTCTTCGGCGGGCTGACGATCCTGAGCTTTGCCGCGGCGGGCCTGTGGCTGTGGCTGGCGATCCCCGGCTATGTCATCCAGTCGGCGGTCGACGGCGCGGCGCTACCCAATCCGCTGGGCAAGACCGTGATCCGCGAAGCCGGCGCCTGGTTCGCCAACTACCGCGCCCACCCCGCCACCGCCGCGCTGCCCCTGGCGGGCACCGGCGGCGTGCTGGCGGCCCAGGTGCTCGCCCGCCACGGCCGCACCCTGGCCGCCTTCTGGGCCTCGGCGCTCGCCATCGCCGGCATCATCGGCACCGCCGGCGCAGCGCTGTTCCCCTTCGTGATGCCGTCCTCCCTCGCCCCCAACGCCAGCCTGACGGTGTGGGACAGCGTCTCCAGCCAGCTCACCCTCAACATCATGCTGTGGGCCACGCTGATCTTCATGCCGCTCATCGTGCTCTACACCAGCTGGGCCTATCGCGTGATGGGCGGCAAGGTCACCCCCGCCTATGTCCGCGAAAACAGCCATTCGGCTTACTGAGGAGTCAATCGCATGTGGTATTTCACCTGGATCCTGGGCGTCGGCTTTGCCGTCTTCCTGGCCATTCTCAACGCCCTGTGGGCCGAACACGAGGCCAGCCGCCAAGCCACATCCCGAGGTTCGCGCGATGAACGCTAGCCCCTACGACCAGCTGGGCGAGGCGGGCATCGACCGGCTCGTGGAGCGCATCTACCACTGGATGGCCGAGCTGCCCGAAGCCGAGGCGGCGATGCGCCTCCACCACCCCGACATGAGCGAGGTCAAGCGGCGCCTCGCCGCCTTCCTGAGCGGCTGGCTGGGCGGGCCGGACCGCTTCCGCCCCCTTTACGGCGAGCCCTTCATGCGGCGCCGACACATGGCCTTCCCCATCGACAGCGCCGCCCGCGACGCCTGGATGGCGGCGTTCCGCAAGGCCCTCGACGAGGTGGTGGACGAGCCCGGGCTGCACGCGTGGCTGCTGGCGCGCTTCCAGGCCATGGCCGACCACCTGCGCAACCGGGCAGACTCCAGCGCCCCCCAGGCGCACACCGGCTGCAGCTGCAGCACGGCCTGAACGCGCCGGCCGACCAACATCAGCCATGTTGACCAAAACTGGCACACACCCTGGAACCCAAGAAATGCCGGACACACTGCCTGAGCCCCCTTTGCCACGGATGCACCTGCCCTGCCTGGCCGTGGCCATCCTGATCATGCTGGGCGGCTCGCTGAACCCCTTCCTGATGGCCGGTCCGCAAGGGCAGGCCGACCACGGGATGGCCTTTGTGCTGCTCATCGCGATGACCGCCGGCATGGTGCGTGGCGTGGGCTTCGTGCCCGTGGGCCGGATCTGGCGCTGGCTGTTCTCTGGCTGGACGTGCCTGCTGAGCCTGATTGCCGCCGCAGCCATGAGATTTCTCGCATGACGCCCATGACACCAGCCGGTTCCGGCAAGGCCGTGGCCCCTTCACCACCTCAGGAAACACCCCATGAAACACCTGTTCATCGCCACCTCGCTCAGCCTGCTGGCCCTGTCGGCCCAGGCCGTGGACATTGCCGTCCCGGCCGCGGAAGTCCACGCCCGCGTACAACAGCCCAACCAGAACCTGCTCTTCGTGGACGTGCGCGATCCCGTCGAGATCATGTTCGTCGGCTTCACCGACGCAGTGCACGTGAACGTGCCCTTCCTGATGGTGGACCGCACCGCCTGGGATGAGAAACGCGGCGTCTACAAGCTGGTGCAGAACCCGGAATTCGTCAGCCAGATCAAGGCCGAACTTGAACGACGGGGCCTCGGCATGGATGCCGAAGTGATCACCTTGTGCCGTTCGGGGAGCGAACGGGGCGAGCCGAGCGCGAGCTTCCTGCGCAGCAACGGCTTTCCCAACGCCCGTTACGTGATCGACGGTTTCCAGGGCACGCCCCTCAAGGAGGGCCCCCAGGCCGGAATGCGGGTGGTCAATGGCTGGCAGAACAGTGGCCTGCCCTGGAGCACGAAGATGAACCCGGCCAAGATGTACCGTCTCGACAAGCACTGAGGCCATGCCGGGACATCACGCATCCATCGTCCCCGGCGCCCCGATTGTTCAGCCTGCTGAACAGTGAATCCCGCGCGGGCGTCTTCCGCCACTGCAACCATATCCCTAAACTTGCGCATCCAGCCCGGCCCAGCGCCGGGCGGCACGCCGTTTACTCCAGGGATTTGCAATGCAGCTCACCCCCCGTCTCGTCCTGATGCTCGCCACCCCGCCCGCCATGTGGGCTACCAACGCGGTGGTCGGCCGCATGGCCATCGGCAGCATCGACCCGCTGCTCCTCAACGCCCTGCGCTGGGTGGTCGCCTTCGTGCTGCTGCTGCCCCTGGGCTGGGCGGCCATCGGCACCCCGGCAGCGCGGGCGCAGATCGTCGAGCGCTGGCGCTACCTGCTGGTGCTGGGGGTGATCGGGGTGGGCGCCTACAACGCGCTGCAATACATGGCCCTGCGCACCAGCACGCCCCTCAACGTCACGCTGATCGCTTCCAGCTCGCCGGTGTGGGCGATGGTGGTGGGCGCGGTGGGTTACAAGGTTCGTCCCACCCGGCTGCAGCTCATCGGCGCGCTGCTGTCGCTGGCGGGCGTGGCGCTGGTGATGTCCCGGGGCAACCCGGCGGCGCTGGCCGACATCCACTTCGTGCAGGGTGACCTGCTGATGCTGGTGGCGATCATCGGCTGGTCGCTCTACAGCTGGATGCTCGCCAAGCCGCCCGCCCACATGCTGGGCGCGGCGCGGCCCGACTGGAACTGGGCGCAATTTCTGGTGGCCCAGGCGATCTTCGGGGTGAGCGGCGCGGTGGCGACCGCGGTGGTGGGCGACATGATCGCGCCCTCGGCCCCCACCCAGTGGTCGTGGCAGCTGGTGGCGACCATCCTGTTCGTGGCCATCGGCCCGTCGATCATCGCCTACCGCCTGTGGGGCCTCGCAGTGGCCGAGGCGGGGCCGGCGATGGCGTCGATCTTCTACAACCTCACGCCGCTGTTTGCGGCGGTGCTCTCCGCCGCGGTGATCGGCGAAGGCCCGCAGCCCTTCCACGGCGTCGCCTTCGGGCTGATCGTGGCGGGCATCGCGGTGTCGTCCCGGTCGGCGGCGGCGCGGGCCGGCAAGTAAGTCCGGTCCAGCCCGGTTCGGCCGCCAGAAACAGCAAGACCCCGGCGGGGGGACGTCCGGGGTCTTGTTGCTTGCGCCTGGCGCTGGCGGATTACTTGGGCGCCAGGGTCAGGATCCACTTCACCAGTTTCTTGGCGTCGGTTTCCTTGATGGCCACCTTGTTGGGGGGCATCGCCAGGCCGCTGACCTTGTCCTTCCAGTGGCTGCCGTAGGGGTTGGAGCCTTCCAGCACCACGCGGGTCAGGAAGACGTCGGCGCCCGGCTTGCCCTTGTACATCTTGGCGACATCCTGCCAGGCCGGGCCGATGGGGGCCATGCCGTTGGGGCCGGGGGTGCCGGACTCGATGGAGTGACAGGTCAGGCAGCCGCTCTTCACGGCGAGGGCCTTCATGTCATCGTCGGCGGCTGCCGCAGCGGTCGTGGCGACCAGGGCCAGCATCACCGGAACGACGGTGTTACGTAAGGCAAACATGTTTCTTCTCCTTGGCTAAAAATCGAAAGACTCCCCGGGCGAGCCAGGCAGGGCCGACCGACTGGCCTGCCCCTGCCGCACCGTCCGGTGCATCTGCGTTAAATCCATGTTCCCGCCCAGTTTCCGCCGGATCGGGAACGCCTGCTTGTGAATCGTCTGCGGGCCCGGGCAGCGCCTGCGGGTGACCGCTTCGGCCCGCATGGCAACCCTCAGGCCTGGGCCAGGGGCAGGCACAGGCGCACCTGCAGCCCGCCGCCCGGGGCCTCGTCGAACCAGCACGAGCCGCCCGCCATCTCGGCCCGCTCGCGCATGCCGAGCAGCCCGCCACGGGAGCGCCGGACGATCTCGCTGGCCTTGCCCACGCCATTGTCGGCCACCGTCAGCTCCACCGCCTTGCCCACCTCGCGCAGGGTCAGCCGCACCTGGCTGGCCACGCTGTGGCGCAGCACGTTGGTGAGCGCCTCCTGCACCGTGCGATACAGGGCCAGCCCGGCCGCCGGCGGCAGCGCCGGGAGCGATTCGGGGAAGGCCGCCTCGATACCGATCTGCGGCGCCCGACCGCGCCAGCCGCTCACCAGATCGTTCAGGGCGTCCATCATCTGCAGGCCTTCGAGGCCGTGGGGGCGGAGCTGGGACAGCAGGTTGCGCACCTGGGCGAGCATGCGGGTGGATTCGTTGCGGATGTCCCGCGCGCTGTCGGCCAGATCATCCGGCGACGCCCGCCCGGCGTGGCGTTCGATGTAGGCGGCGGAGACATTGACTGCCGTGAGCGACTGGCCGAGCTCGTCGTGGAGCTCCCGGGCCAGCTCGCGGCGCTCGTTTTCCTGCAGCTCAAGCAGCTGGCGGGCAAGCTGCTGGCGGGCCTGACGGGTTTCGGAAAGCTCGCCGGACATGCGCTCGATGGCGCTGGCGATGCTGGCAAACTCCTTCAGCCGAAAGGCCGGCAGGCTCACCCGGCCTTCGTCGCGGCCCACCCGGGCGAGGCCGTCTTCCAGCTCACGCACCGGCTTGAGCGCCCGATGGGCAGCCAGCCAGGCCACCACCGCCATCGCCAGGGAGAACACCAGCAGGGTCGCCATGATGCGGGCGCCGTCGCGCAGCACTTCGTGGATTTCAGCGCGGGCATCGGCGCGAATCACCAGCGTGCCATCGCCCAGCGGAATTCGCCGCTCATGGATCTGGCGACCGTCGAGCAGGTAATCCACCAGCGAATCCATCAACCCACTGCGGGCGGGCGCAAGGCCCTGCTCCAAATTTGAACGCTCCACATGGAGCGCAACGTGTCGTAACTGACCACCTGCCAGCAGGGCTTCCAGGTCGCCCGCGCGGGATTCCGGCGCGGCACTCACCGCCAGCATGGTGTTCACCAGGCGCGTGGACGCCGCCATTTCCTCGGCCACATCCTCGCGCAGCGCCAGTCCAACCCACGCCGCCGCTGCCAGCAGCAGCGCGAGGGCGAATCCGAGCACATAGCCGAACAGTCGCCAGCGTAGATCCATGGGTGTCTCCCCTTATATTCCTTTGGGAGTAATCAGAGCAAGGCATGTGCCAGCCCGCCGGCATGAGCGCACCACGCCGTCCGCACGGCCAGAATGAAGAAACCGCCGCTTCCGGCTGGAAGGCGGCGGTTCCGGCGAAACCCGTGCGGCCCGTCAGCGGGCAGCCACGGCGGCAATCACGGCATGCAGATCTGGCCGGTAACGGCGGACGGTGCGCCAACGGTGGTGCCCATCACGTTGAGGTGGCCGCTGACATTGGCAAAGGCGCCCTTGCCGTCGGAGCCGGAGATCAGGATCTGCTCGGTCATCAGCTTGGGCACGACCTGGCCGGTGGCCGACAGCTGGGGCTGGATCACCACCACGTCGGTGGTGTAGATCGCGGTACGGCGGGCGCCGTGGCCCAGCCACATGGTGGTGCGGGCGGTCTGGACGATCTGGCGCGGCAGCGGCGAACCCACGGCCGGCACCGCCACCGGCGCCACCGTGGCCGGCGCACCGGGCACCAGGCTGGCCATCGGCTCGATGGTGTTGCCCGCATAGCCCGTCGCCACCGGGAAGCCGGCCAGGGACAGCTGGACGCTGAAGCAGTCACCACCGAACAGCGAGGCCGGCGTGCCCGGCTGGGCCACGGTCCGGATCGTGCAGGCCGCGTCGGGCAGCAGCCTGGCCGTGCCGATCACCGGCACGCAGACGGCGCCGGCAACGCTGGAGGCAAGGGTGAGCAGCAGGGGAAGGGCGAATTTCGGGGTCATGCGAATGCTCATGATGAGATGAACTCCGGTGTCGGATGAGGGGAAGACGAAAGCGTACCGGAGCTATCGCAACGATTCACGACGAACAACCCAAATTGGGTGGCAGCGCATCTCGACGGGGCAGGCGCGCCTTTGTCGTTCGAGCTGCGCGGCAAGCGGGTCAACCTGCGTGGCACCGGACTCAAACCCGAGGAGAAGGCCGCGAAGGACGGCAAACCGGCATCCGGCAGCACCGCTTAAGACTCCCTTAAGCCAGATGGAGGATGATGCGGGATGTATCCAGCCCCCATCATCCCCATGCCGTCCATCGCCCTTCGCCCGCTGATTGCTGCCGTTGCCCTTGCCGGTCCTGCCTTTTCCGCCATAGCCCTTGACCCGGCCTTCATCGCCATCACGCCTTCCCAGGGGCAGGCGCTGGGGGTGGCAACCCAGCGGGTGGTGAGCGGCAGCAGCGCTGCGGCGGCGGGGCTGCCGGCAACGGTGAGCATCCCCAACAGCCAGGTGCGGGTGATCGCCGCGCCGCTGGCCGGTGTGGTCGAGAGCCTCGAAACCGCGCCGGGGATGACCGTGAAGAAGGGCCAGCTGCTGGTGCGGATCTCCAGCCCCCAGGCCCTCGAACTCCAGCGCGACCGCCTCCAGGCCGACGCCCAGGCCACCTTCTCGCGCCAGACCTTGTCCCGCGACGAGCAGCTCTACCGCGAAGGCCTGATCGCCGAATCGCGCCTCCAGGCGAGCCGCGCCAATGCCGCCCAGAGCGCCGCCCAGGCCGCCGAGCGCCGCCAGGAGCTGGCCCTCGCCCAGCACAGCGGCGGGCAGACCCTGTCCCTCGTCGCCCCGATCGCCGGCAGCGTGCTGGAGCAGCACGTGAGCGTCGGCCAGCGGGTCGAGCAATCCGCGCCGCTGTACCGCATCGCGCGGCTCGATCCGCTGTCGGTGGAGATCCAGGCTCCGCTGGCGGTGGCCAGCCAGGTGAAGGTGGGCACGCCGCTGCGGATTCCGTCCACCGGCGCCCGAGGCGAGCTGATCGCCATCGGCCGGGCCGTCGATTCCGCCACCCAGAGCGTGCTGCTGCGCGGCCTCGTCACCCACGGCGCCGACAGCCTGCGCCCGGGTCAGGCCACCGCCGTCGATCTTGATCTGGGCAACAAGGGCGCCGCCGGCAACGCCACGCTGCAGGTGCCGGCCAGCGCGGTGCTCCGCCACGACAACAAGCAGTGGGTCTTCGTGGCCGCCCGGGACGCGGCGACCGCCGGCTACCGGGCGATCCCGATCAGCGTGACCGGTCGACTCGGCGACACCAGTCTGATCACCGGCCTGCCGCCGGATGCCACCGTGGTCACCAGCGGCGTCGCCGCCCTCAAGGCCACCTGGCTCGGCATCGGCAAGGAATGAGGGCGACACCTGCCGCCCCCGCCCTGCCCCACGCCACACCCACCCCCTAGCGACTCACCCCGAGCCCCGACCCCATGCTCTCCCGCCTCATCGAGTTCTCCCTGACCCAGCGCCTGCTGGTGCTGGTCGCCACGCTGCTCCTCATCGGGGCCGGCGTGGTGGCCTGGAATGGCCTTCCCATCGACGCCTTCCCGGATGTCTCCACCACCCAGGTCAAGCTCATCATCAAGGCCCCGGGGATGACGCCCGAAGAGGTCGAATCGCGCATCACCGTACCCATCGAGCAGGAGATGCTGGGCATTCCCCACCAGCGCATCCTGCGCTCCACCTCCAAGTACGCGCTGGCCGACGTGACCCTCGATTTCGACGACGGCACCGACATCTACTGGGCCCGCCAGCAGGTGGGCGAGCGCCTCGCCAACGTGATGGGCAACCTGCCCCCCGGCGCCACCGGCGGCCTCGCGCCGATCACCACGCCGCTGGGCGAGATGTTCATGTTCACCATCGAGGGCCCGATCTCGCTGGAAGACAAGCGCACCCTCCTCGACTGGACGATCCGCCCGGCGCTCCGCACCGTGGCCGGCGTGGCCGACGTGAACAGCCTGGGCGGCGAGGTGCGCAGCTTCGAGGTGACGCCCGACCCGGCAGCCCTGGCCGCCCGTGGCCTCAACCTCGGCCAGCTGGCCGCCGCCCTCGAAGCCAACAACCGCAACGACGGCGCCGGCCGCCTCACCGAGGGCGAGGAGACCCTGCTGGTGCGCGCCGAGGGCGCCATCTGCAACCTCGACGACGTGCGCGCCATCGTGCTGCGCGGTGAAGGCGGCGTGGTCCGCGTGGGCGACGTGGCCGCCGTGCGCATCGGCGCCCTCACCCGCTACGGCGCGGTCACCCGCAGCGGCGAGGGCGAGGCGGTGGAGGGGCTTGTGCTCGGCCTGCGCGGCGCCAACGCCGGCAAGGTGATCGAAGGGGTGAAGGCGCGCCTCATCGAGATCGCGCCACAGCTACCGCCGGGCGTCAGCGTCGTGCCCTTTTACGATCGCAGCGAGCTGGTCGGCCGCGCGGTGCATACCGTCTCCAAGGCGCTGGTCGAGGCCATCGTGCTGGTGCTGGTGCTGCTGCTGGCCTTCCTCGGCAACCTGCGCGCGGCGCTGGTGGTGGCGCTGATGCTGCCCCTGGCGGCGCTGGCCACCTTCATCGCCATGCGCGCGGTAGGGCTGTCGGCCAACCTGATGAGCCTGGGCGGGCTCGCCATCGCCATCGGCATGCTGGTGGATGCAGCGGTGGTGGTCGTCGAAAACGTCGAGACCCAGCTCTCCGAAGGTGGTGCCAGCAGCCGGCAGCCCCTGCTCCATCTGGTCTTCCGGGCGACCCGCGAGGTGGCGGCCCCGGTGGCCTCGGGCATCCTCATCATCGTCATCGTGTTCCTGCCGCTGCTCACACTGGAAGGCCTGGAGGGCAAGCTGTTCGGCCCGGTGGCGCTGACCATCGTGTTCGCCCTGTCGGCCTCGCTGGTGCTGTCACTCACCGTAGTGCCGGTGCTGGCGTCCTTCCTGCTCAAGCGCGGCGACGCCCACGAGCCGTGGCTGATCCGCAAGCTCCAGGCCGGCTACGCGCCGCTCCTCGACTTCGCCCTCACCCGTGGCCGGCTGATGGCGGGGATCGCCGGCGGGTCGCTGGTGGCCGCCGGGTTTGCCTACCTGGCCCTGGGCAAGACCTTCATGCCGACGATGGACGAAGGCGACATCATCATGCAGCTCGAAAAACTGCCCTCCATCAGCCTCGCCCAGACCATCGCCACCGACCTGCGCGTGCAGCAGGCGGTGATGCAGCAGGTGCCCGAGGTGAAAGCCATCGTCGCGCGCTCCGGCTCGGACGAGCTGGGCCTCGACCCGATGGGCCTCAACCAGACCGACACCTTCCTCGTCCTCAAGCCCCGCGACGAATGGCGCCAGCCGGATAAAAACTGGCTGGCCGACCAGCTGCGGGCGGTGATGGAGAACTTCCCCGGCATCGCCCTCACCTTCACCCAGCCCATCGACATGCGCGTCTCCGAGATGCTCACCGGCGTGCGCGGCGATCTGGCGATCAAGCTCTACGGGCCGGATCTGCCCACCCTCAACCAACTGGCCACCCAGATCGAGGCCGTGGTGAAGGCCGTGCCCGGCGCCGAAGACACCATCACCATCCGCAACGAGGGCGTGCAATACCTCAAGGTGCAGGTGGATCGCCTCGCCGCCGGCCGCTTCGGGCTCAATGTCGAGGACGTCCAGAACAGCCTGCGCAGCCTGCTCGAAGGGCGCATCGCCGGTACGGTGATCGAATCCGGCCGCCGCGTGCCGCTGCTCATCCGCGGCCCCGGCAGCCTGCAGAGCGACCCGGACGCCTTCGCCGCGATCCGCATCACCACGCCCGACGGCCACAGCCTGCCACTCGCCAGCGTGGCGCGCATCGAGCGCATCGACGGCCCGGTGAAGGTGGACCGCGAGAACGCCCAGCGCTACGCGGTGATCCAGTCCAACGTGCGCGACCGCGATCTGGTCGGCTTCGTCGATGAGGCCAAGGCCGCCGTCACCGCCAAGGTGCCGCTGCCCGCCGGCTACCGCCTCGCCTGGGGTGGCCAGTTCGAGAACCAGCAACGCGCCGCCGCCCGCCTGGGCGTGGTGGTGCCGGTGGCCCTCGGACTGATCTTCGTGCTGCTGTTCTCCACCTTCGGGTCGGTACGCCAGGCCCTGCTGGTGCTGGCGATGGTGCCCTTCGCGATGGTCGGCGGCGTCTTCGCGCTGGCCCTGTCGGGCGAATACCTGTCGGTGCCGGCCTCGGTGGGCTTCATCGCGCTCCTGGGCATCGCGGTGCTCAACGGGGTGGTGATGGTCACCTACTTCAACCAGCTCCACGCCCGGGGCATGCCCATCGGCCAGGTGGTGGTCGAAGGCGCCAGACGCCGGCTGCGCCCGGTGCTGATGACCGCCAGCATTGCCGCCCTGGGCCTGGTGCCACTGCTCTTTGCCACCGGCCCCGGCTCGGAAGTCCAGCGTCCCCTCGCCATCGTGGTGATCGGCGGGCTGGTCAGCGCCACCGCCCTTACCCTGCTCCTGCTGCCGCTGCTGTACCGCCGCTTCGGCATCGCCCCTGCTGCCCCCACCGCCCAATGAGCCCAGACACGTCCCCCGTCGTCCTGACCCTCGTGATGCCCGCCGAGGTCGAGGACGCCCTGATCGACACCCTGCTCGAACACCCCGAGCTCGCCCCCGGCTTCACCACCGATGCCGTCGAGGGCCACGGCGAGCGCATCCGCTTCGTCGGCACCGCCGAGGAAGTGCGCGGCCGCGCCGCCTACTGCCGCGTCCAGCACGTCACCACGCGGGACGACGCCGAGGCGCTGCTGGCCATCCTGCGCGAGCGCTTCGCCGGCAGCCGGGTGTATTTCTGGATCACCCCGGCGCTCGCCTTCGGGAGACTCGAATGAAGCGCCGCCTGCTCGCCCTGGCGATGGCCGCCCTGCCCCTGTGGGCCCACGCCGCCAACCCCGCCGACGCCCCCGATCTGCCGCCCCGTGCCCAGGTGCTGGACGCCGTGCTCGGCAGCCCGCAGGTGCGCGCCGCCGGATCGCAGATTTCGGTGGAAGAAGCCCGCAGCCGGCGCCTCGAAGCCGGCAACCACGAATGGACCCTGCGCCTGATGGACCAGCAGCGCCGGGTGCGGCCCGCACCGGCCGGCCGCTACAACGAATGGGAAGTGGGCGTCGAGCGCGCCGTCCGCCTGCCGGGCAAGCTGGATCTCGACCGCCAGCTCGGCGCCGCCGGCATCGCCAGCGCACGCATCGCCCGCGGTGACGCCCTCCACGAAACCAGCCGGATGCTGCTCGCCAACTGGTTCGACTGGCTGCGCGAAAACGCCGCCGCCGACCAGTGGCGCCGCCAGCGCGACATCCTCGCCCGCCAGGCGCAGGTGGTGCAGCGCCGGGTCGAGCTGGGCGACGCCCCGAAGCTGGAACGCCTGCAGGCCGACGCCGCCCTCGCCCAGGCCGAGGCCCAACTGGCCCAGGCCACCGGCCGCGCCCAGG
>NZ_BSPX01000073.1:0-26168 GCF_030161255.1 Zoogloea oryzae | reverse complement strand
GAGCAGCGCCTGGCGCGCCGGGATGACCCGCTCGCCGAGCGCCTGGGCCAGCTTCCGCACCTCGTCGCAGCGGCCCAGGTCGGCCGCGGCGTAGGTCCGGTGGGCCAGCAGCGGCAGGGTCACGGCGTCGGACAGCGTCTCCACCCCGGGCAGCCCCGCGCCCGCCGAGAGGATCCCATGGGCCCGCTCCGCGTCGCCGGCCAGCAGGCCGATGAGGCCGAGGGCGCTGTGCACCAGCACCCGCGGCAGCAGGCCGGCGCCATCCAGATGGCACAGGAGCTCGACGTCGGAGAGCCTCACATCCGCCCGCGTCACTTCGCCGGCCAGGCAATCGACAAAGCAGGCCAGCGTGCGGTGGACCAGCTCCAGCGGCAACGAGCCCACCGCGACGGCGATCCGCTCGCCTTCGGCAAAGGCGCCGCGGGCGAGATCCACATTGCTGTCGAGGATCAGGGTCAGCAGCCCCTTGCGCAGCAGCAGCGCCGAACGGGCATGGGGTGACAGGGCTGCGTCCTGGGCGATCAGCTCGGCCAGGCGGGCACGCAGAATGTCGAGGGGTTCGTCGCCGGCATCGCCCCGCAGCCGGGCATCGCAGGCTGCGGCGCAGCCCAGAGCCTGGATGTCGGGATGCGCTTTGCCGGCCGGATCGACCAGCCGGGACGCCAGCAGCGCGATCTCGGCGCTGGGGTCATCCACGAGGCCAAGCAGCCCGACGCCGCGGGCGCCGGCCGCCTGCAGCATGAGCACGCCCGTCCGCGCCCCCTGGAAATCCATCTCGAACCAGCGTCGCAGGCAGGTCCGTTCCAGCGTGGCGCAGGGATAGGGCAAGGCTGGCGCGGCATTTTCGGGCGTCTCGGTCATGGCTCCCACACCGGGGTCGGGCTGACGCCCGTGACCCGCTTGATCTCGTCCACCATTTAGCCATGAGATGTGTGATCCCCTGACGGCGGCAGGGGATTGTTGGTGATTTTTTACAAAAATCGCATTTATCCAGGTGTTTCCGCCGGACGCGACAAACCCGCCGGAAGGCCGTAAAGTCGGCCCTGCCCTCTCCTGCCGGTCTTCCATCGCTGCCGTGACTCGCCCCGCTCCCCTCCCGCCGCCCGCCGACACCTGGCTCATCTGGTTCGACGGTGCCGCCCACCCCAATCCCGGGCGCATCGGCCTGGGCGCGCTGCTGCTGGGGCCCGAGGGCCAGCGGATGGATGTGTCGGAGCCCGGCGGGCGCAGCGGCTGCAACAACGAGGCCGAGCTGCTGGCCCTGGGTCGGGCGCTGGAGCTGGCGCTCGCCGCCGGCGCGCAGCATCTGGTGGTGAAGGGAGACAGCGATTTTGCGGTGCGTCACCTGCGGGGCGAGGCGCACACCGAAGTACCGCGGCTGGTCGGCCTCATCGACGGCACCCTCGCCCTGCTGGCGCGCTTCACGTCGGTGCGGCTGGAATGGGTGCCCCGCCACCGCAACCCGGACGCCGACCGGCTCTCCCGGGCCGCCATCGGCCTGCCCGACAAACCGGCGCTACGCCCCGTCTCGCGGCGTCGCCGGCGCTAGTTCGGCATCCAGCAGCCGGGCCGCGACGAGGCCGTTGACCAGCCCGAAGAGCGTCGCTGCCAGCGCAAACACCGGCACCAGATAGAACACCCCGTCGTGGGGCACCAGCCACAGGCGGGCCACCACCAGCTGGCCGCCGATGTGGGCGAAGGCCGCCAGCACGCTGTGGCTCACCGGCCCGAACCAGCGCCTGGGCAGATGCATCGCGGCCCCCAGCACGCCCAGGCTGGCGAGGCTGCCGGCGAGGCTCAGGAAGAAGCCCGGCGCCAGGAACTGCCCCAGTACGAGGCTGCCCACGAGCACCCGCAGCAGCGCCACCCAGGCCGCCTCGCGCCAGCCCCAGCGGGCCAGCACCACCAGCGTCACGATGTTGGCGAGCCCGGGCTTGACCCCCGGCAGTGGGAGCGGAATCGCCGCCTCGGCCACGGTGAGCACGATGGCCGCCGCCGCATGACGTGCCACCCGGTGGTCGTCGGCGGTGGGGACGAGGCGGATCTCAATAGTTGAGGGAGTCATAGTCGGCCCGCCGCCCGGAGAGGGCGAGGCTCACCTGATTGGGCGCGCAGATCGCTACCGCCCCTGCACTGGCCAGCCAGCCCTGGCGCACGCAGTACTGGCGCGGGCCCGGATCGCTGGCCACGCGGGCCCGGCCGGGCTGCACCTCGATGCGCGTGGTGCCGAGCGGCCCCGGCACCTCGACGATGCGCGGGGCGGAGAGATCCACCTCGGCAAACACCTGCCCGCCGGCCTTGATGATGGCCTTGTCCGGCCGGCCACCCTGCCACAGCACGAGGGCCGATCCGACGCTGAACACCAGCGCCGCCGCCAGCACGAGCCCGTCGCCCATCCGCAGATGGACGGCCCAGGCGGCCAGCCAGCGGCGTACGGCGGGCAGATCCGGCACGGGTCAGGTCTTGAAGGAGCGGTGCCGCACGAGCACCCGGGCACTTTCGCGGAAACGCTCGGCGAGCTGTTCGGCGATGTACACCGAGCGGTGCTGGCCGCCGGTGCAGCCGATGGCCACGGTGAGGTAGCTGCGGTTGTCGTTTACGTAGGACGGCAGCCACTGGGCCACGAAGCGGTAGATGTCGTCGGTCATCTGGCCGACTTCGGGCACCCGTTCGAGGAAGTCGATCACCGGCTGGTCGCGCCCGGTGAGGGGCCGCAGCACCGGGTCGTAGTGCGGGTTGGGCAGACAGCGCACGTCGAACACCAGATCGGCGTCCATCGGGATGCCGTGCTTGAAGCCGAAGGACTGAAACAGCAGGGTGATCTGGTCGCCCGCTTCCAGCCGCATGAAACTCTTCACCCAGTTGCGCAGGGTGTTGGCGGAGAGATCGCTGGTGTCGATGCGGTGGCCGAGCTCGGAGATCAACGCCAGCGCTTCCCGCTCGCGGGCGATGGCCTCGGCGAGGGTCACGTCGTCGTCGCCGAGCGGGTGCTTGCGGCGGGTTTCGGAGAAGCGGGCGATGAGGGTGTCGTCGCGCGCATCCAGAAACAGGAAGCGCACGTCGCCGATCATGGCGCGCAGGGATTCGATCTGCTGGGGGAGCGCGGCGATGCCGGCGCCGGAGCGCACGTCCACCGCGACGGCGATGCGCTGGTAGCCGGAGCCGCGCAGATGAGTGACGAGCTGGGGCAGCAGCGCCGACGGCAGGTTGTCGACGACGTAATGGCCGCAGTCCTCCATCACGTTGAGCGCGACGCTCTTGCCGGAACCGGACAGACCACTGATCAGGACGAGTTGCATGGAGAAACCTGCTTTGGGGAGGCCTGCACCCGAAGGTGGGCGGCCTGTCTGCGACGAAATGCCGCAGTTCTTATGAGAATAGTGGTCAAGCTTCGCACAAGCTACTCTCCCCCGTTTCTACAAAAAGTCACATAACTGTTAATTCATGTGGCGCAGAGCTTGTTTTCACGAATTTCCACCACCCCGGCCCGCAAAAGCTCCGCCACCAGCCAGTCGGCGAGGGCCTCCGGCGTCAGGCCGAGGAAGCGCTGGTTGGCGTCGCGGAACAGCGCCACCCGGGCCAGATGATCCGGCAGGCTGCCGAGGGGCATTGTCCGCCGCTCAAGTAACGTGAAGGTGAAACAGGCGCGGATCGCGTTGCGGGCCATCCGCGCGCCGTCCTCTTCAAAGTAGCGCAGCCGGGCAAGGGCGGCGGCGAGCGCCTCGTCCACTTCGACGAAGGGCGCGCCGTGGCCGGGGATCACCCAGTCGATGGACAGCCGGCCGATGGCTTCGAGGGTCGCCCGCGCCGCCTCGATCCCGCCGCCGGCGCCGATCACGTCGGCGAACAGGATGCCGAAGCCGTTGCGCCACAGGGCGTCGCCGGAGATCAGCCCGCGAGCATCCGGCGCGTGGAAGACCAGCGCGTCCATGTCGTGCCCCGGTGCGGGCAGCGCCTGCCATTCGAGCCCGCCCATCACCATCCGGTCACCGGGCGCCAGCGCGTGGTCGGGATGGAAGGCCTCGCCCTGCTGGTCGGTGGTGGATAGCAGCAGCGCATCTTCGTCCCAGGTCTTCACCGCGTCGACGATGCCGTGGGGCACGCCGATCCGGCAGCCGAACGCCCGCTGCACCGCGGCGTTGCCACCTATGTGGTCGGAGTGGGAATGGGTGTTGAGCAGACGGGTGAGCCGGCGCGGGCCGAGGGCCTCGCGGACCAGCGCGACGGTCTGGGCAGCGTGGGTCACATAGCCGCTGTCGATGAGCGTGGCGTCGCCGTCGTCGAACAGCAGGATGTTGTTGGCAGACAGCCAGCCTCGCTCCAGCACCCGGATGCCGGGGGGCAGCATGGCGCGCTCAGTCGGCGGCTTCGGTCGGGCCGGTGACGGGCGGCGGCGCTTCGGCCACGGCCTCGCTGGCGGCGGGATCGGAGTCGGTCTCGCCGAAGATCTCGTCGGCACTGCGGCCGCAGCCGGTGCAGTAGCCGTCGTCGATCTCGCAGACGCCGATACAGGGGTTCTCTTCGCTCATCGCCGCCTCAACCGTTGCTCACGCACTCGCTGCGCAGGCCACCGTCGAGGCGCTCGGCGGCAGCCCGACGGCTGGCGATGTCGGCCAGGATCGCGCGCTTGCGGTCGTCGCCGGCGCGGCCCCAGTCGGTGATTTCGGGGATGGTGCGGAAACAGCCTTCGCAGTAGCCCGTGGCCGGGTTCATGCGACAGACGGAGGTGCAGGGGGATTGGATGGTCATGATGCGCTCTGGGGGTCGACGCCCGCCGCTCGTTGTCGGCGGGTCTTCGTGAACCCGGGAGCTTATACGGGCTTGGCGCGCTTCGCCAGCACCGCCCGCGCCACCTTCGAGGCCGGCGAGCGGCCCAGGCGTTCGCTGATCCAGCCGGCGGTGTCCACCAGCTTGTCGAGATCGATGCCGGTGTGGATGCCGAGGCCGTTCATCAGGTACACCACGTCTTCGGTGGCCACGTTGCCCGAGGCACCCGCGGCGTAGGGGCAGCCACCGAGGCCCGCCACCGCCGCGTCGAACACCGCGACGCCGGCTTCCAGCGACGCGTAGATGTTGGCCACCGCCTGCCCGTAGGTGTCGTGGTAGTGGCCGGCGAGCTTGCCCACCGGCACCTGGCGGGCCACCACGTCGAGCATCTGGCGCGTCTTGCCCGGGGTGCCGACGCCGATGGTGTCGCCCAGGCTCACCTCGTAGCAGCCCATCTGGTAGAGCGTGGCGGCGACGTCGGCCACCGCTTGCGGATCGACTTCGCCCTCGTAGGGGCAACCCAGCACGCACGACACGTAGCCGCGAACCTTCACCCCCGCCGCCTTGGCTGCGGCCATCACCGGCTCGAAGCGCTTGAGGGAATCGGCGATGCTGCAGTTGATGTTCTTGCGGCTGAAGGATTCGGACGCGGCGCCAAACACCGCCACTTCGGTCGCCCCCACCCCCAACGCCGCCTCGAAGCCCTGCAGGTTGGGCGTGAGCACCGGGTAGCTCACACCGGGCAGGCGCTGGATGCGGCGCATCACCTCGGCGTTGTCGCCCATCTGCGGCACCCACTTGGGCGACACAAAGGACGTGGCTTCGATGGCCGGCAGGCCGGCGGCGCCCAGGCGGGCGATCAGTTCGACCTTGGTTTCGGTGCTGACGACCTGCTTTTCATTCTGCAGGCCGTCGCGGGGGCCCATCTCGACGAGGCGGACATGGGTGGGGAGGGTCATCGGATTTCCTTGGCAGCGCTTCAATGCACCGCCAATTTTAATTGCATAACCTCGAGATTTCCGCACTTTTTATCCGCTTGTCTTTATGCGGAGGGCGGAGGGCGCTTGAAATTCAGCCGACGAAACACCGCCGGGCCTTGTCAGTTCGTGGCCTGGGGCCGCCGCCGGAAAATGCGGGCGACGAAGCGCCACAGCATCGCGATCATCACCACCGCCAGCACGCAGAACACCGCCAGCGCACCGAGGAAAAGCAGCGGCTGGTGGATCAGCGTCCACATGCCGCCGGCGAAGAGCGCGTCCTCGCCCAGCGACGTGACCACGTTGCTCACGGGCTCGGGCGAGGTGTTGATCGCCGCCCGGGCGCTGGCCTTGGCGAAGTGGGTGCCGGCCGCCAGGGTGCCGCCGAGGAGGCCCATGGCGATCTGCAGCGCGCCGCTCTGGTCGCCCATCACCGCCGCGGCCAGCGCCGCGCCGGCGGGGATGCGGATGAAGGTGTGGGCGGCGTCCCAGAGGGAATCCAGCCAGGGCAGCTTGTCGGCGAAGAACTCGACGAGCAGCAGCAGCCCGGACACCCCCAGCACCAGCGGATGGGCCAGCACGCCGAGGCCGCCCGGCAGGTGCGCGCCGGCGAAACGTTCGAGCGCGCCGAGCACGAACACCAGCGCGTAGAGGCGCAGCCCGCTGGCCCAGCCGAGGCCGGCCGCCAGGGCCGCCAGCGAGGCGAGGTCCACCGGCACGTCGCGCCAGTCGAGGAGCGGCTTGACGCTGTCGGCGAGGGTGGAGGGGTCGAGGCCGGCGATGTCCATCCCGCGGGCCTAGGCTTTAAGGAACTGCGCGTGGTGGGCCAGGTGGTCCGCCATGAAGGTGGAGATGAAGTAGTAGCCGTGGTCGTAGCCCTCATGCAGGCGCAAGGTGAGGGGCTGGCCGTCGCAGCACACCCACTCGAAGCGGTCCGGATTGAGCTGGGTGGCCAGAAACTGGTCGGCCATGCCCTGATCGATGAGGATCGGCGGGCAGCGCCGGCCGTCCTCCACCAGCGCGCAGGCGTCGTGCTCGCGCCACATGGCCCGGTCGGTGCCCAGGTAGCCGCTGAAGGCCTTCTCGCCCCACGGGCAGCGGCTGGGCGCGGCGATGGGCGCGAAGGCCGACACCGAGCGGTATAGATCCGGATGGCGCAGGGCCAGGGTGAGCGCCCCGTGGCCGCCCATCGAATGCCCGAAAATGCCGCAGCGCTTGAGATCGGCCGGGAAGCGCAGGCCGATGAGCTGGCGCAGCTCGCCGGTGATGTAGCTTTCCATCCGCCAGTGGCGCGACCACGGCTCGCGGGTGGCATCCAGGTAGAAACCCGCCCCCACGCCGAAATCCCAGGCGTCGGCCTCGCCGGGGATGCGCGCGTCGCGGGGGCTGGTGTCGGGCGCGACGAGCATCAGCCCCAGCTCGGCCGCCAGCCGCTGGGCGCCGGCCTTGATGGGGAAGGTTTCCTCGGTGCAGGTGAGGCCGGCGAGATAGAACAGCACCGGCACCGGCCCGTCGGCCGCCTGGGGCGGCACGAAGACCGAGAAGCGCATCGGCAACCCGATCTCCCGCGACTGATGGCGGTAAAACCCCTGCCGACCGCCAAAGCAGAGATGCTGGGAGAGGGTTTCGAAGGGCATGGCAGTGGCTGGATCAGTAGATGACGACGGAACGGATCGACTCGCCGCGCTTCATGAGATCGAAGCCGTCGTTGATCTGATCCAGCGTGAGGGTGTGGGTGATGAGGTCGTCGATATTGAGCTTGCCTTCCATGTACCAGTCGACGATCTTCGGCACGTCGGTGCGGCCGCGAGCGCCGCCGAAGGCCGAGCCCTTCCAGACGCGGCCAGTGACCAGCTGGAACGGCCGGGTGGAGATCTCGGCGCCGGCCTCGGCCACGCCGATGATCACCGACTGCCCCCAGCCCTTGTGGGTGCATTCGAGCGCCTGGCGCATCACCTTGGTGTTGCCGATGCACTCGAAGCTGTAGTCGGCGCCGCCGTCGGTGAGCTGGACGATGTGATCGACCACGTTTTCCACGTCGTTCGGGTTGATGAAGTGGGTCATCCCGAACTTGCGGGCCATGGCCTCGCGGGCGGGGTTGAGATCGACGCCGATGATCTTGTCGGCGCCGACCATCTTGGCGGCCTGGATCACGTTGAGGCCGATGCCGCCGAGGCCAAAGACGACCACGTTGGCGCCGGCCTCGACCTTGGCGGTGAACAGCACGGCGCCCACGCCGGTGGTCACGCCGCAGCCGATGTAGCAGACCTTGTCGAAGGGCGCGTCTTCACGGATTTTGGCCAGGGCGATCTCGGGCACGACGATGTAGTTCGAGAAGGTGGAGGTGCCCATGTAGTGCAGGATCGGCTTGCCATCCAGGCTGAAGCGGCTGGTGGCGTCGGGCATCAGGCCGCGGCCCTGGGTGCTGCGGATCTTCTGGCACAGGTTGGTCTTGCGCGACAGGCAGAACTTGCACTCGCGGCATTCCGGCGTGTAGAGCGGGATCACGTGGTCGCCGGCCTTCAGCGACTTCACGTCGGGGCCCACATCGACGACGACGCCGGCGCCTTCATGGCCGAGGATGGCCGGGAACAGGCCTTCCGGGTCGGCCCCGGAGAGGGTGTAGTAATCGGTGTGGCAGATGCCGGTGGCCTTGACCTCGACCAGCACTTCGCCGGCCTTCGGGCCTTCGAGGTCGACGGTTTCGATGGTCAGCGGGGCGCCTGCTTTCCAGGCGACGGCGGCACGGGTCTTCATGGGTGTTCTCCGGGGGGTGTCGGGTTATTGGGGTGTTATAGGTGTTTTTCGTCGCGAATGCGCTTGCCCACGGCGGGCGGGTGATACGCAGCCATCGACCGCAGCAGCGCGAAGAGGTTGTCCTCGACGAGCAGCAGACCGCGGTTTTCCTGTTTCATGAAGCCTTCCTCGACGCCCCGCTCCATCATCTGGACGAGAGGCAGGTAGTAGCCTTCGACGTTGAACAGGGCCACCGGCTTGTTGTGGAAGCCGAGCTGCGCCCAGGTGAGGATCTCGAACAGCTCTTCAAAGGTGCCAAGCCCGCCGGGCAGGGCGATGAAGCCGTCGGCGAGCTCGGCCATGCGCGCCTTGCGGGTGTGCATGGAATCAACGACTTCGAGCCGGGTGAGGCCCTCGTGGCCCACTTCCCAGTCCATCAGCGCGCGCGGGATGACGCCGACCACCTTGCCGCCAGCGGCAAGACAGGCATCGGCGACGACGCCCATCAGCCCGACGTTGCCGCCGCCGTAGACGAGTTCGATGCCGCGCTCGGCGAGGAGCTTGCCGAGGGCTTCGGCCGCCGCCCGGTAGGCCGGCCGCACGCCGGTGCGCGAGCCACAGAAGACACAGATGCGCCGCATGGTTGACGCTCCGTCAGAAGGGGCCTTTTTCGAGCCAGCGCTCGAGCTGCGGCAGGCGGTCATTGCCCCAGAAGCCTTCACCTTCGACGATGAAGTAGGGCGAACCGAACACGCCGCGGGCTTCGGCCAGGTCGATCTCGGCCTTCAGGCGTGCCTTGGTGGCCGGATCGGAGAAGGCGTCGGAGACTTCCTCCCGGTCGATCTTGAGGGCGTCGGCGATGTCGAGGAGCACGCTGGTCTCGGCGATGTTGCGGCCGTCGACGAAGTAGGCGCGGAACACCGCATGGGCAAAGGCGCGGGCCTCTTCGGGGTCGCGGTCGGACAGCCACTGGAAGGCGCGGGCGGCATGTTCGGTGTGCACCGGATACGGGCTGGGCTGCTTGAAGGGGATGCCGAAGAAGGCCGCGGTGCGCTCGGTGTCGCGCTGCACGTACTCGGTGCGCATCAGCCCGGCCGGGATCTTCATGCCGCCCTGGGGCTGGAACTGGGCGTCGAGGACGATGGCGTGCCACATCACGGCGCGGCCGTGGCGGGCGGCGAGCTCGTCGATCCGCTCGGAGGCCAGGTAGCCGTAGGGCGAGGAGAAATCGAAATAGAAGTCGATGGGGGCGGACATGCGGGTCTCCGGGAGGCGAATTTTCTGTGATGCCGGTTGGGTCGGTCAGCCCGCATTATCCATGGCGGGCGACCGAAGGGCATCACATTGCGTGTCGCTCCGACGACCGGCCGCTCAGAACCCGCCTTCGGCCAGCCAGCGCTCCACCTGGGGCAGCCGGTCGGCGCCCCAGAAGGCTTCGCCATCGACGATGATGAAGGGCGAGCCGAACACCCCGCGCGACAGGCCCAGATCCACCTCGGCGGCTAGACGCGCCTTGATCTCGGTACCGGACAGCACGCCGGAGAGCTCGTCCCGGTCGATGCCGACGCCGGCGGCGATGTCGAGCACCGCGCCGAGGTCGGAGATATTCACGTCATTGACGAAATACGCCCGGTAGGCGGCGAGGCCAAACTCCCGCGCCTTCTGCGGACTGCGGTCGTTGATCCACAAAAACGCCCGCGCGGCGTGCTGGGTGGGGATCGGGAAAGTGCTGGGCTGCTTGAAGGGCAGGCCGAAGTAGCGGGCCGAACGTTCGATGTCGTGCATCGAGTAGGCGCCCTTGAGCGGGATCGACGGCAGCGGCGCGAGGCCGGTGACCTTGAAGGTAACCCCCAGCAGGAAGGGATGCCACAGCACCGTGCGCCCGTAGCGTTCGGCCAGCGCGTCGATCTTCTCGGCAGCGAAGTAGCCGTAGGGCGAGGAGAAATCGAAGTAGAAGTCGATGGGGGCAGTGCTGCGCCGGGGTTCGGTCATGGGTCGGTCTCCGTCTCAGGGGGTCTTGGGCCACAGGATCAGCTGGGTGCAGCGGAACAGCGCCAGCCGCCGGCCGCAGCCGCCGCTGGTGACTTCGGAATCCCACACCTGGGTGTTGCGCCCGATGTGCACCGCCGTGGTGTTGCACAGGAGCACGCCGTCGGTCTGGGTGCCGAAGAAGTTGGTCTTCAGCTCGATGGTGGTGAAGCTCTTGGCGCCTTCAGGCAGGTGGGCGCGGGTGGCGTAGCCCGCCGCGCTGTCGGCCATGGCGATGATCGTTGCGGCGTGGAGATAGCCGTTGGGGGCCAGCATCTCGGGGCGGATCAGCATCCGCGAACCCATGCGCCCCGGCTCGAGGGTCACGGCCTCAAAACCGAACCAGCCCGGCAGATGGCCCGCACCCCGGGCGTTGAGGAAATCGAGGTCGATGCCTTCGGCAAGCCGGGGTTCGGCCATCACGGGTCTCCGGTATCAGCTTTCCAGGGCCTCGAGGGCACCCAGGTAACGGGGCATGAGATCCTCGCGCCGGCTCACGTTGATGCCCAGGTCGCGGATCAGGCCGTCCTTGAGGCCATACACCCAGCCATGCACCGTGAGCCGCTGACCGCGCTTCCAGGCGTCCTGGACGACGATGGTCTGGCACACATTGACCACCTGCTCGATGGTGTTGAGCTCGCACAGGCGGTCGTGGCGCATCTCGGGCGGCAGCAGATCGACGCGGCTGACGTGCTTCACGTGAACATCCTGCACGTGACGCAGCCACAGATCCACCAGCCCGACGCGATCCCGCTGCAGCGCCGCGCGCACGCCGCCGCAGCCGTAGTGGCCGACGACCATGATGTGCTTCACCTTCAGCACATCCACCGCAAACTGGATCACCGACAGGCAGTTGAGGTCGGTGTGCACCACCACGTTAGCCACGTTGCGGTGGACGAAGACCTCGCCTGGCATCAGCCCGATGATCTCGTTGGCCGGCACGCGGGAATCGGAGCAGCCGATCCACAGGAACTCGGGCGCCTGCAGGGTGGAGAGCTTCTCGAAGTAGCCCGGATCGACCTGGCGCATGCGCCGCGCCCAGGCGAGATTGAAGTCGAAGAGGTGGAACAGGTTTTCGTTCTGAACTTCGCTCTCAGACCAGTTCTCCAGGTCGAGGGAGAGGAACATCGTGCCTTCCACGGGGGTCGGGTAGTAGGCCGGCGCCTCCTTGAAACCCAGCTCCCGGTAGAGCTTCACGGCGATGCGCATGGCCGGCAGGGTGTCGAGCATCACCCTGCGGTAGCCCAGCACCTTGGCGGCCTTGATGGCGGCCAGGGCGAGTTCGCGGCCAACTCCGGTGCCACGCGCCTCGGGCTCCACGTAGAGCCGCTTCATCTCGCAGATGCCTTCGGTGGAGGGGCGGATGCCCACACAGCCGGCGGGCTTGCCGTCGAGCTCGGCAAAGAACAGCCGCCCCGCGGGCGCGGCATAGGCGCCGGGCAGGGAGGCCATTTCCTCCCCGAAGTTCTGGAAACCGAGATCTACACCCAGCCAGGCGGCGTAGTTGCGGAAAAACTGGCGGACATGCTCGATCTCGGCGTGGTCATCGGCACTGAGGATGCGAAGGGTTACAGCCATCGATCAATTCCATAACAAGTCGAAACAACCCAGCAGGATACTCGCTCAGGCGGGCCGTTTCACCCCCGGGCATGGGTAGAGCCACGCCTTTTTGTGCACGAAGCCCTTTCAGGCAGGCTTTTCCTGACGGCCGTGCATGACCATGATCGTCTGCTGCATCACCGCGCAGAGCGTCCATTCCTCCGCCTTCACGGCAAAGACTTCGGCCTTGGTAATGATCAGCGTGCGCCCCGGGCGGATCACCTCGCCGCGCGCCACCAGCCGCTCGCCGTCGGCCGGGGCGATCAGATTGATCTTGTATTCCACCGTCAGCACGCTGGCGTCGGCCGAGGTGAGGGTGTTGGCGGCGTAGCCGGCCGCCGAGTCGGCGATCATGCCCACCACCCCGCCGTGGATGAAGCCATGCTGCTGGGTGATGCCTTCCCGGTACGGCAGGTGGATCTCGGTGTAGCCGGGCTCGACCACCGCCATCTTCGCGCCGATCAGGGCCATCGCGTGCTGCAGGTCGAAGCTCGCCCGGACGCGGGCGGCGTAGTTCGGGTCGCGGGGGCGGAAGGGCTCCAGGGGCGGACGGGTCATGGCGTGTCTCCTTTTATTGGCGCAGCCTGTACGGGCGCTTTGAATTACGTTTACGTAAACGTAATTTTGGTGGTAAAAAAGATCAAGCGCCCTCGCCCAGGCGGGCAGCCAGTGCAGCGTGGGCGGCGGCGGCGCCTTCCGGGTTCTCGGCCAGCTGTTCGGCACACTGCCGCTCGAGGATGTCGATCTCGCCGAGCACCGCGGCGATGTCCTCGCGCTGCTGCTCGAGGGCCCGTCGGCGTTCGGCCAGCACCACCAACAGGCGGCGCAGCTGCGGGGCCGAGTCACGCAGGCCGTCGTACATGCCGAGCAGCTCGCCGATCTCGGCAAGCGACAGGCCGAGCCGCTTGCCGCGCAGGATCAGGCCGAGACGGGTGCGGTGGCGCTTGTTGTAGATGCGGTTGCGGCCGGCACGGACGGGCGCGAGCAGGCCTTCGTCCTCGTAGAAGCGGATAGCACGCGGGGTAATCCCGAACTCGCGGGCCAGATCACCGATGGTGTAGGTTGTTTCGTCGATCATCGAATCAGTAAATCAGATTTCCCGAGGCCGGACAACGCGGCCGACGGATTTCCAGGAGAACAGCAGCAATGAGCACCCCGACCCTCGAATACCCCTTCGACAGCGTGCCGGAGGCCGGCGAGACCCGCGAGGTCGCCCCTGGCGTGTCCTGGATCCGCATGCCGCTGCCCTTCGCCCTCGACCACATCAACCTGTGGCTGATCGAGGACGGCGAAGGCGTGGCGATCGTCGATACCGGCTACGCCCTCGACGCCACCCGCGACGCCTGGGAAACCATCCTCGCCCGCCTCGGCAAACCGGTGACGCAGATCATCGTCACCCACTGCCACCCGGATCACCTGGGCCTCGCCAAATGGCTGTCCGACAAGACCGGCGCCGGCGTGGTGATGTCCCAGGGCGAGTACCTCGGCGGCTACGCCCTGTGGCATCAGCTCACCGGCTACGACGTCACCTCGATGGTCGCCCACTTCCGCCACCACGGCCTCGACGACGACCGCGCCGCCGCGCTCTCGGGCCGGGGCAACGCCTACGCCCGCGGCGTGCCGTCGCTGCCGACCACCTACGAGCGCCTCATCGACGGCGACGTGCTCACCATCGGCGGCCGGCACTGGAAGGTCATCGTCGGCTACGGCCACGCGCCGGAGCACGTCTCCCTCTACTGCGAGGCCATCGGCGTGCTGATTTCGGGCGACATGCTGCTACCCCGGATCTCCACCAACGTCAGCGTTTTTGCTGCAACGCCACATGACGACCCGCTCGGCCGCTTCCTCGATTCGATCAGCGCTTTCAAGCAGTTGCCGGACACGTCGCTCGTGCTACCATCCCACGGGAGGCCGTTCCGCGGCATCGCCCTTCGGGTTGATCAGCTCGTCCAGCACCACGACGACCGCTGCGCGGAACTGCTTGCTGCATGTACCGATCCCCGCAGTGCGGAAGAGATTCTTGCGACCCTCTTCCCGCGCGAGCTGGATACGCATCAGGTCATGTTTGCAATGGGGGAGGCCATCGCCCACCTGAACCACCTCGAACACAAGGGCGAGCTGGTAGGCCGGGTCGGAGACGATGGGGTGGTTCGTTTCGTCAAAAGCATCTAACAAGGAGTGCCCAACAATGGCTGCGCCAGAAAAAGAAGTCGCCAAGTCCGAACTGCCGGACCCGAAGGAAGTCGCCAAGACCTACGCCGAAGTCGCCCAGCGCGCTTCCAAGCTGCTGGCCGACCACATCCAGAAGCAGGTCCAGAAGGGCATGTCCGCCCCCACCGACGAGCTGGGCATCGCCCAGGCCTTCATGGACATGATGGGCAAGCTGCTGGCCAACCCGTACCGTCTGGCCCAGGCCCAGATGAACCTCGTGTGGGATTACTTCTCCCTGTGGCAGCACTCCATGATGCGTTTCACCGGCATGGCGCCCAGCGCCCCGGTCGCCGCCCCCGCCAAGGACGACAAGCGCTTCAAGGATGAAGAATGGCAGGAGCACTTCCTGTTCGACTTCATCAAGCAGTCCTACCTGATCACCGCCCGCCACATCCACGACACCGTCTCCGGCGTGGATGGCCTGGATGACCAGACCCAGAAAAAGGTCAACTTCTACACCCGCCAGTACATCGACGCCCTGTCGCCGTCCAACTTTGCCCTGACCAACCCGGAAGTCTTCCGCGAGACGGTCAAGAGCCACGGCCAGAACCTCATCAAGGGCCTCAACAACCTGCTGCGCGACGTGGAAGAAGGCGACGGCAACCTGCGCGTCAAGATGACCGACACCACCGCCTTCGAGCTGGGCCGCAACGTGGCCACCACGCCGGGCAAGGTCGTCTTCCAGACCGAGATGATGCAGCTGCTGCAATACACCCCGACCACCCCGGACGTTTCCAAGCGCCCGCTGCTGATCGTCCCGCCCTGGATCAACAAGTTCTACATCCTCGACCTGCGCGAGAAGAACTCCTACATCAAGTGGTGCGTCGATCAGGGCCACACCGTGTTCGTGATCTCCTGGGTCAACCCGGATGAGCGCCTGGCCGAGAAGAGCTTCGACGCCTACCTGCTCGAAGGCACCCTGGCCGCCGTCGACGCCATCTGCGAACAGACCGGCGCCAAGGAAATCAACGCCGCCGGCTACTGTCTGGGCGGCACGCTGCTCGCCACCACCCTGGCCTACATGGCCGCCAAGAAGGACAAGCGCCTGGCGTCCGGCACCTTCTTCACCACCATGACCGACTTCGCCGATCCGGGCGAACTTTCCGTCTTCCTCGACGAAGGCCAGATCTCCAGCCTCGAGAAGAAGATGTTCGAGCGCGGCTACCTCGAAGGCTCCGAGATGGCCGGCACCTTCAACATGCTGCGCGCCAACGACCTGATCTGGTCCTTCGTGGTGAACAACTACCTGATGGGCAAGGATCCGTTCCCCTTCGACCTGCTGTACTGGAACTCCGATTCCACCCGCATGCCGGCGAAGATGCACAGCTTCTACCTGCGCAACATGTACCTGAACAACCTCCTCAAGGAGCCGGGTGGCATCGAGATCGCAGGCGTGCCCATCGATCTGTCCAAGATCAAGGTCCCGACCTACTTCATCTCCACCATCGAAGACCACATCGCCCCGTGGAAGAGCACCTACTCCGGTGCCCGCAACTTCGGCGGCAACGTGCGCTTCGTGCTGGGCGGCTCCGGCCACATCGCCGGCATCGTCAACCCGCCGGCAGCCAACAAGTATGGCTACTGGACCAACCCGGCCGCCAAGCTGCCCGCCACCGCCGACGAGTTCTTCAACGGCGCCGAGCAGCACCCCGGCTCCTGGTGGACCGACTGGCAGGCCTGGCTGATGGCCCAGGACAGCAGCAAGGTTCCGGCCCGCGATCCGCTCAACGGCAAGTTCAAGGTGCTCGAAGATGCACCGGGCTCCTTCGTCAAGGCCCGTCTCGACGCCAAGAAGAAGGCCGCCTGATCCATCGGCAGCCTGCATGAAGAAAGGGGGCCTCGGCCCCCTTTTCCTTTTTCCGCCTCAGCCTCAATCGCCCCACTTCACCAACCGTGGCCACCTACCCGCTCGAAACCCCGCTCCCCCACGGCCTGCCCGTCGTCCTCGACACCAACGTGGTGCTGTCCCTGTGGATGTTCGAAGATCCCGCCCTCGTGCGCCTGCGCGCGGCCGTCGAGAGCGGCGCGCTCCGCCCGGTCAGCCGGGAAGACTGCCTGGGCGAGCTTGCCCGGGTGCTCGCCTACTCGCAGTTTGCCCAGAGCCCCGAACGTCAGGCCGAGATCGCCGCCGCCTACCGGGCCCGCTGCACGCTTGTCGAACCCGTCGATCCGCCCGCCTGCGAACTGCCCAACTGCCTCGACCGGGACGATCAGAAGTTCCTCGAGCTCGCCCGCGACAGCGGCGCCCGGGCGCTCCTGACCCGCGACAAGCTGGTGCTCAAGCTCGGCAAACGCCCGGTCATCGCCGCGCGTTTCGCCATCCTCACGCCCGAAAAACTGCAAATCCAGCTGGCGTAAAGCCCATGACGTCACAGAGGCCTGCACGTCGACACAACAATTCACATATCATGGCAACCCCGGACACCCAGTCTGGATAGACTGGGGACTCAACCCTCATGACGGAGCACGCCATGGCCACTGAAATGTCTTTCGACGTTGGCAACCTCATCACCACCTACCTCATTCCCCTCGGCTGGAAACTCGCCGGCGCGGTCGCCCTCTGGATCATCGGCGGCTGGCTGATCAACATCATCGGCAACCTGTCCAACCGCGGCATGACCCGCCAGAAGGTCGAGCCCACCCTCGTCCGCTATGTCGAGGCCACCCTGCGGGTGGTCATGCGCATCGTGCTGGTCATCGTGATCCTGTCGGTGTTCGGCATCGAGACCACCAGCTTCGCCGCCCTCATCGCCGCCGCCGGCGTGGCCATCGGTGTGGCGTGGAGCGGCCTGCTCTCCAACTTCGCCGCCGGCGCCTTCCTGATCATCCTGCGCCCGTTCAAGGTGGGTGACTTCATCAGCGGCGCGGGCGTCACCGGCACCGTCAAGGAAATCGGCCTGTTCGCCACCACCATCGACCAGCCCGACAACGTGCGGACGACCATCGGCAACAACAAGCTGTTCTCCGACAACATCGTCAATTACACGCTGAACCCCTCCCGTCGGGTGGACCTGACCGCCCAGCTGGCCCACAGCGTGGATCCGAAGCAGGCAATGGAACTCATCCGCGCCCGCATCAAACAGATCCCCAACGTGCTGACCGACCCGGCGCCGGATGTGGAAATCCTCGAGTTCAACGCCGCCGGCACCAAGCTGGTGGTGCGCCCCTATTGCCACAACGACCACTACTGGCAGGTGTATTTCGACACCAACAAGGCCCTGGCCGAAGTGGGCGGCGCCAACAACTGGCCGATCCCGGCGCCCCATCAGGTGCTGCGTCAGCCCAGCTGATCGCCCCCGGCTTCAGCGCAAACGCCCACTCCGGTGGGCGTTTTTCATGGCACGCCGGCCAGCGTGCGGCGCAGCCCGGTGAGATAGCGCAGCCCGGCCACTGCCCGGCTGCCGTACCACGAAGCCATCTCCCCATCGATCAGCGCCGCCGGCCGCCCCGACGCGGCGGCCACCTCGGCCAGGTGGCTGTCGCGGAAGCGATAGGGCTCGGACGACAGAAAGACCCGCGCCACACCCGCCAGCCACGGCGCATCCCATTCGAAGGCCGGATAGCGCGGCTCGTCGGCCTCGGGAACCGTCTGCCAGCCCACTGTCGCCAGCATCGCCGAAATGTAGGTGCTGCGCGCCACGGTCATCCAGGGCTCACGCCAGATGAGGTAGAGCACCTTCTCGAGCGGCAGACTGGCGCCCACGGCCCGCGCCTCGTCCAGCGCCGCGGCAAGCTCGGCGCACAGCCGCTCAGCCTCGGCCTCACAGCCAAAGATGCCACCCAGCAGACGATACACCGGCAGATTGTCCTCGGGCGTGCACGGGTGGGTAACGATCACGTGAGGCACGCAGGCGGCGATCTCCTCGACGCATTCGCGCCGGTTTTCGTCAACGTTGACGATCACGTGGGTCGGCGCCAGCTCGCGCAGGCGCTCAAGGTTCACGTCCTTGGTGCCGCCCACTTTGGGGACGGGCTTCAGGATCGCCCGCGGGTGGATGCAAAAGCCTGTCCGCCCGACCAGCTGCCCGGCCAGCCCCAGATCGCACACCAGCTCGGTGAGCGAGGGCACCAGCGAGACGATCCGCGCCGGGCCGGAATGGGGCTGGTGGCGACGGCCGCTTGCGTCCACCAGAAAATCTTCATCATTGTTGTTCTGCATCATCGCGCAAGTATCTCAGGAGCCGCACCGTTATTGGATGGTACGTGGAACAAGCATCCGCGCCCGCACTCTCACCTGAAGCAAGCCAACCCTTCCAGCCACGGAGAAGATCATGAAAATCGGCGTTCCCAAGGAAACCAAGAACCATGAACATCGGGTCGGCCTGACCCCGGGTGCAGTCCGGGAGGTCGTCGCTCATGGCCACCAGGTGTTCGTCGAGACCGGCGCCGGGCTCGGCATCGGCGCCACGGATTCCGATTACGAACGCGCCGGCGCCACCATCAGCGCCAGCGGGGCCGAAGTCTTCGAGGCCGCCGAGATGATCGTCAAGGTGAAGGAGCCGCTCCCCGACGAGCAGGCGCGCCTCAAGCCCCACCACATCCTGTTCACCTACCTGCACCTGGCTCCCGCGCCAGAACTCGCCGAGGCGCTGCTTGCCAGCGGCGTCACCGCCATCGCCTACGAAACCGTCACCGCACCCGGCGGTGGCCTGCCACTGCTGGCGCCGATGTCCGAGGTGGCCGGACGGATGAGCATCCAGGCCGGCGCTGCGGCGCTGGAGAAATCCCACGGCGGCCGGGGCGTGCTGCTGGGCGGCGTGCCCGGCGTGGAGCCTGGCCGGGTCGTGGTGCTGGGCGGCGGCACGGTGGGCAACAACGCGGCCCACACGGCGGTGGGCATCGGCGCCGACGTGACCATCGTCGATAAATCCCTGGCCGTGCTGCGCCACCTGGACGAAGTGTACGGCGGGCGGGTCAAGACCCTCTATGCCACCCGTGACGCCATCGAAAGCGTGCTGCCCCATGCCGATCTGGTGATCGGCGCGGTGCTGATCCCCGGCGCCACCGCGCCCAAGCTTGTCACCCGGCCGATGCTCGCCACCATGAAGACCGGCTCGGTGATCGTGGACGTGGCCATCGACCAGGGCGGCTGCATCGAAACCTCCCACCCCACCACCCACGCCGACCCGACCTTCGTGGTGGATGGCGTGGTGCATTACTGCGTCGCCAACATGCCCGGCGCGGTGGCCCGCACCGCCACCTACGCCCTCAACGCAGCCACCCTGCCCTACGTGCTGGCGCTGGCCGACAAGGGCTGGAAGGATGCGCTGAAGGACGACGCCGGCCTGCGCGCCGGCCTCAATGTGTGCAACGGCCACGTCACCCACCCGATCGTGGCCGATGCGCTGGGCAAGAAGTACCTGCCCGCCATCACCCAGCTCGGCTGAGGGCGCCGGCTACAGATCGAGCCCGCGCGGCTTGCGACCGGCGCGGGCAAAGATGCGGTCGAACACCGCGTTGGGCAAGAGGCGCAGCAGCCTGGCCACCACGCCCATCTGCCAGGGGATCACCGTGTAGGTGGTGCCGGCGTCGATGGCCCGCACGAAGCGCCGGGCGGCTTCGTCCACCGGCAGCATGAAAGGCATCGGGTAGCGGTTCACCGCGGTCATCGGCGTCTCGATGTAGCCGGGGGCGATGGTGACCACCCGCACGCCGCTACCGTGAAGCTCGACCCGCAGGCTTTCCAGATAGGCGATCGCCGCGGCCTTGGAGGCGCTGTATGCCCCGGCCCCGGGCAGGCCGCGGATGCCCGCCACCGAGGCGATGCCCACCAGCCGTCCGCTGCCGCGAGCCCGCATGGGCGCCGCAAAGGGCTGGAAGGTGGCCACCATGCCCAGCACGTTGGTGCGCATCACCCGCTCAAAGGCGGGCAGGTCGTCGGCTTCTTCCGTGAGCGTGCCCACCGACACGCCGGCATTGGCGATCACCACGTCGGGCAGGCCGAAGCGCGCCACGAAATCGGCCGCCGCAGCCTGCAAGGCCGCGCCGTCTGCCACATCGACGATGTAGATGGCGTGCTCGCCGGGCACGCTCGCCACCAGCGCAGCGAGGGCGTCACGACGCCGGGCTACGAGGCCCAGCACCGCGCCCCGGGCCGCGTAGTGGCGCGCCAAGGCGGCGCCGATGCCGCTGGAGGCACCGGTGATGAAGACGCGTTCGGTCACGGGATGAGAAAGGAAGCACGCCGCCCGACGCGAAAGCCGGGTGGCGTGGCGGGCTTACTTGCGGCCCTGTTCGCTGCGGGCGCGGGCGATCAGCTGATCCGCCACCTTGAGCGCCGCCTCGTGGGTGCCGGCGAGGGAGCCGGAGGTGAAGTACTTGCCGTCGATCGCCAGGGTCGGCACGCCGTCGACCTTGTAGTTGCGGGCGATTTCCTCGAAGCGCTTGACGCGCACGTTGGTGCTGAAGCCCCGGTAGGCGTCGGCGAACTTCTTCGCATCCACACCCTTCTTGACGACCCATTCCTGGGCAGCGGCTTCGGTGTTGAGCGGCAGCTTCTCGGACTGGACGGCCTCGAAGATCTGGCCGTGCAGGCGCGGCAGATCGCCGGTGGCGTCGAGCGTCGCGTACAGCCGGGCGAGGCCCACCAGCATCTGCTGGCCCCACATCACCGGGACGCGGGTGAACACCACGTCGGACGGCAGCTTCTTTACCCAGGCGTCGAGCGCCGGATCGAAGGCGCGGCAGTGGGGGCAGCCGTAGTGGAAGAACTCCAGCACTTCGATCTTCCCCTTGGCCTCGGTGGGCTGGGGCGGCGAAACGAGTTCGAAGCCCTTGCCACTGCCCTGCGACCAGGCGGGCAGACCAAGGCCGCCGAGGGCTGCAAGGGCGGAGAGCTGTTTGAGGACGTCACGACGCTGCATTAGGGTTTCTCCTTCGATCCAAAGGACTCATTGAGCGGCGGTGGCCGGCTTTGGTTCCTTGGGTTTGATCTTCACGATGGCAGTGGTGATGCCGTTGGCGGTGAGGTTGTCCCGCGCCTTGGTCATCACGTCCTGGCCGAGGTAGGGGCCCGTACGCACCCGATGCATCGTGCCCTTGTCGGGCACTTCGATCTTCTGGACGCTGGCCTCCACCCCCATCAACGCAAGACGCGCCTTCAGGTTGTCCGCCTCGGAGGGGTCTTCGAAGGCGCCCGCCTGCAGGTAGAACTTCTCGGGCGCGGGGGCCGGCTTGTCGAGCAGCGCCGCCTCGGCCTTGGCGCGCTCGGCGCTGTCCATGCCTTCGGTGGACTTGGTCTTGTCGGCCTTGGCGGTGTCGGTGGTGGCGGCCTTGTCAGACTTATCCTTGGCGGGCTTGTCGGTCTTCACGACTTCGGTGGTTTCCTCAGGCTTGGTGGGCGCCGGCAGCGCATCCGAACCCTTGGGCAGCACGTTGTAGAAGTCGAAGCGCGGCTTCTCGACAGGCTTGTCGCCGGCCTTACCGGGCAGCGCGATGGGCTCGCTGCCCTGGGGCTTGGCCGGCGGCGCGACGACCGTCCGCTCATCGGCCGCCTTGGGCTTGCTGAAGGGCGACGAGGCGGTGAAGTACAGCGCGATCCCGGCAGCCACCAGGGCCCCCAGGATCAGGCCGACAAAAATGCCGACAAGGGTGCCGCCGCGGCTGCCCGATTTGGGCTTCCTGGCTTGAGGACGTGGCTTGAGATCGCGACTCATGGATGGAGAAGTCCGGGATTACATCGAATCGGGAGCAGAAACGCCAAGCAGCGCGAGGCCGTTGCGGATCACCTGACGCACCGCGGCAGCCAGGGCCAGACGGGCCAGCTTGAGCCCCTCGTCGTCCACCAGCATCCGTTCGGCGTTGTAGTAGCTGTGGAACTCGCCGGCCAGATCCTTCAGGTAGAAGGCGATCTGGTGCGGCGCGTAGTCGGACGCGGCGCTCTGGACGACTTCCGGGAAGGCGGTGAGGCGGGCGCACAGGGCGAGCTCACGCTCGTTGTCGAGGCGGCCCAGATCGGCGTCGGCCAGATCGGCGAGGACGCCGTTCCACTGGCCCAGCACCGAGCACAGGCGGGCGTGGGCGTACTGGATGTAATACACCGGGTTCTCGTTGCTCTGGCTCTTGGCGAGGTCGAGGTCGAAATCCAGATGCTGATCGGCCTTGCGCAGCACGTAGAAGAAGCGGCAGGCGTCGTTGCCCACTTCGTTGCGCAGTTCGCGCAGGGTGACGAACTCGCCGGAGCGGGTGGACATGGCCGCCTTCTGGCCGTCGCGGTAGAGCACCGCAAACTGCACCAGCGCCACGTCGAGCTTCTCGGGCGGCAGGCCCAGCGCCATCAGCGCGCCCTTCACGCGGGGGATGTAGCCGTGGTGGTCGGCGCCCCAGATGTCGATGATGCGGTCGAAGCCACGCTCGTACTTGTTGGCGTGGTAGGCGATGTCGGAGGCGAAATAGGTGTAGAGGCCGTTTTCGCGCTGGACGACGCGGTCCTTCTCGTCGCCGAAGGCAGTGGAGCGGAACCACTTGGCGCCGTCCTGTTCGTACAGGTGGCCGCGGGCTTCGAGCTCGGCCACGGCCTTCTCGACGAGGCCGGTGTCGAACAGCGAGCGCTCGGAGAACCACATATCGAAGGTGACGCCGAATTCCTTCAGATCTTCACGGCCGTCGCCGAGTTGCTCGTTGAGCGCAAAACCATGCACCCAGGCGTAATCGGGGCCGAGCAGGCGCTTGGCGTTGGCGATCAGCGCGTCCAGGTGGCCTTCCTTGTCGGCCTCGACCGACGGGGCGCCCGCCAGCACGTCGGCGGCCGTAACCTGGGCGAAGCGGTCGGCGTGGCCGGTCTTGATCTGGGCGGCCATGTCCTTCACGTAGTCGCCCTGATAGGCGTTGGGCGGGAAGGCGATGGCGATGCCGAAGAGATCGAGGTAACGCAGCCAGGTGGACAGCGCGAGGATGTCCATCTGACGGCCGGCGTCATTGATGTAGTACTCGCGGGTCACGTCGAAGCCGGCGAAATCCAGCACGTCGGCCAGCGACGCGCCATAGGCGGCGCCACGGCCGTGGCCCACGTGGAGCGGGCCGGTGGGGTTGGCCGACACGAACTCGACCTGCACCTTCACGCCGGCCTTCACGCCGCGGCCGAAGGCCTCACCGGCGCCCAGCACCGCGGCAACCACCGCCGTCTTGGCGTCGGAAGCGAGGGTGAAGTTGATGAAGCCGGCGCCCGCCACTTCGGTCTTGGCGACCAGCGGCGACTTGGGCAGCTCAGCCATCAGCAGGGCGGCGAGTTCGCGGGGATTGCGCTTCAGCGGCTTGGCCAGTTGCAGCGCCAGGTTGCTCGCAAAATCCCCGTGACCGGCCTGCTTGGGCCGCTCGAGGTTGATCGGGGTTTCGGCCTGGTCGGGCGCCACACTGATGAGGGCGGCACGCAGGAGGTCGGCAAGCTGGGTTTTCGGATCGGCGCTCATGGCAAATACTGCGACTAAAAGCACAGGATTATATCCAAGCGCCGGGCGTCCCGCCTGTCGTGCAAACTTTCGTGCGAATTAAGCCCGCCGACAAAGCGCTTGCTACGTGGCAAACTTGCCTCGTGAGCACTTTTTTCCGTCGTCTTCCGGTCCGCTTCGCGGCTTTCGCCGCCAGCCTGCTGCTGGCGACGGGCGCCGCTGCCGACGCGCCCACCCTCGACTGGCGCGTGCCGCTGCCGGCCGGCCAGGGCTGGCGGATCATCGACCTGCGCGAAGGCAACGGCATCCGCCATGAAGAATACGTGCCCCGCGGCCAGGGCATCGAGGACTACCGCGACCGCCTGCTCGTCCAGCGCTTTGGTGCCCAGGAGATGAGCCCCGAGGCCTACCTCGGCCACATCGCCGCCGGCCTGGCCCGGCACTGCCCGGAGTTCACCACCAGCGGCCTCGTCACCGGTGCCCGCGACGGCCTCGGCCATTCCACCCGCACCGCCTACTGCAGCCGCTTCGGCGACCGGCCCTATGGTTATGTGGTGGCCCAGAAGGCCATCCGCGACGGCGACTTTCTTTTCGTGGTCGAGCGGGAATGGCGCCTGCCGCCGTTCTCCATCGATCCCGACGGCACGGTCAGCTTCGGCACCGCCGACGAAGCCGTGAAGCGCGACATCCGCAGCACCGTGCGCTGGCTCACCGAGCAGGTCCATCCGATCGCCCCGCCGCCCGCGCCAGCCCCTGCGCCGGCGCGTCCCCGCATCAGGCGCTGAAGCCCCCGCCCACGCTTCCGCCGGCCCGGCTTTCGGGGCACAATCCGCGTTTTCCTTTTCGCCTGCCGCCGTGCGCCTCTTCCGACTCGTCAAGATCGTCTCCGTCAGCCTGAAATACGGCCTCGACCAGATGATCCTCTCCAGCGAGCCGACCGGCCGGCTGGCCTGGCTGGCGCGCGCGCTGCGCTTCGGCCGCCACTTCGACGAACCCTCGGGCGCCCGCCTGCGTCAGGCCCTCGAATCCCTCGGCCCTATCTTCGTCAAGTTTGGCCAGATGCTGTCCACCCGGCGCGATCTGCTGCCGCCGGCCATCGCCGAAGAACTCGCCCGCCTGCAGGATCGCGTCCCGCCGTTTTCCAGCGACGAAGCCCTGGTGCAGCTCGAAGCCGCCTACGGCAAGCACGCCGACGAGGTGTTTGCCCGCTTCGAGCGCCAGCCGATCGCCTCCGCTTCCATCGCCCAGGTGCATTTTGCCGAGCTGCCCGACGGCACCGAGGTCGCCGTCAAGATCCTGCGCCCCGGCATCGCCCCGGTGATCGCCCACGATCTGGCCCTGCTCGACGCCGCCGCGACCATCCTCGAAAAAATCTGGCCCGAAGGCCGCCGCCTCAAGCCGCGGGAAGTCGTCGCCGAGTTCTCCAAGTATCTGCGCGACGAGCTCGATCTGATGCGCGAGGCCGCCAACTGCTCGCAGCTGCGGCGCAACTTCAAGGATTCCGAGCTGCTGGTGGTGCCTGAAGTGCACTGGGACTGGTGCACCACCAACGTGATGGTGATGGAGCGGATGAAGGGCATCCCCATCTCCCAGCTCGACACCCTGCGCAAGGCCGGCATCGACCTCAAGGCGCTGTCCCGCGCCGGCGTCGAGATCTTCTTCACCCAGGTGTTCCGCGACGGCTTCTTCCACGCCGACATGCACCCGGGCAACATCTTCGTCGCCACCGATGGCGCCGCCCGCGGGCGCTACATCGCGCTGGATTTCGGCATCATCGGCACCCTCAACGACACCGATAAAAAATACCTCGCCACCAACTTCCTGGCCTTCTTCCAGCGGGATTACCGGCGCGTGGCGCTGGCCCACATCGAGGCCGGCTGGGTGCCCGCCCACACCCGCGCCGACGAGTTCGAAGGCGCCATCCGCGCGGTGTGCGAACCCATCTTCGACCGCCCGCTGAAGGACATCTCCTTCGGCAAGACGCTGCTCCGGCTGTTCCAGACCGCCCGCCGCTTCGAGATGGAAGTCCAGCCCCAGCTGGTGCTGCTGCAGAAGACGCTCCTCAACATCGAAGGCCTCGGCCGCCAGCTCGACCCGGATCTCGATCTGTGGAAGACCGCCAAGCCCTTCCTCGAGCGCTGGATGAACGACCAGATCGGCTGGCGCGCCCTCGTCCGTCACCTGAAAGACGAAGCGCCCGCCTGGGCCGCCACCCTGCCCCAGCTGCCGCGCCTGGTGCATCAGGCGCTGGCCTCCGAGAAACGCGACGACGCGGCCCGCGCCGAGATCGCCCGCCTCGCCGCCGCCAACACCCGCCAGCGCCGCTGGCTCATCGCCACCGTCGTGGTGCTCGCCGGCCTCGCCGCCCTCGAAGCGGGGCGCTGGCTTGCCTGACAACTTCTGTCTCCCCGCCCGATCCTCCAGCAATCGAAACAATCGGGCAGCTACCATTCCAACCGACAAC
>NZ_BSPX01000072.1:0-26746 GCF_030161255.1 Zoogloea oryzae | reverse complement strand
AAACCCGCCAGCACCGCCCCCAGCGCCGCCAGCAGCGGCAGCCGCCGGTTGCCAGCCGGTGCCGGCAGCGTGGGCGGCGCCACCGGCGCACGGGGCGTCTCACCCAGCAGTGGCTCCACCGCCTCGCACAGCGACGCAAAGCCCGGATGATCCACTGCCCCGCGCCAGTCGGTCAGATCCGCCGTCTGCTTGCGGCGGAACTCCAGCGGCAGCCTGACCGGCACGATCATCGCCGGCACCAGCACGCCCCGCTCGGCGCCCACGGCAGCTTCGTTCTTCACCCATTCCGAGGCCGCCGAATCCGGCGACCACAGCACCACCACGCATTTCGCCGCCTCCAGCGCCTGCTCGATGGCCGCATCGAAAGCCTGGCCCGGCACGATCCGCCGATCCCACCACACCGACCAGCCCCGCACCTCGAAGGCCGAGGCAAACTGCCCGGCGCGCGCCCGGTCTTCGCTGGCGTAGCTGATGAAGATGTCGGTCATGCCTGCTCCGCGTGAGTGGTGTCAGTCGTTGGCATCGTGCACCTGCCGCAGCGCGTAACCCCGCGCGGCGAGTATTTCCAGCAGTCCACCCTTGCCGCCGATGTGCCCGGCACCCACCGCGATGAAGGGCCGGCGGCCGGGCTTGAGGCCGCGCTCGATGGCCTCGGCCATCTCCACGTTGCGTGCATCGAGCAGCGCCTCGAGTAGCGGCGCGGCGTCGGGCCCGCCGGATTCCTCGCGCAGGATGCGGTCGATCTCGGCCACGTCGCCGGTGCGCCAGGCGCGCAGTATCGAAGCAAAGTATTCGGGCGCGGCATCGTCCTCGATCAGCGAGACGACCTCGGTCAGGTAGGCTACCTGAGCCTTGTCGCCGCCGGCCGAGAGCGCCGCCACCTGTTGCTCGACCCGCTCCAGCGGCCAGAGTTCGATGCCCCGGGCGCGGGCGTCGCGGGCCAGCGAGAGGTCAATCCCCTGCCCTGCCCCGTAGCCGGCCCGCTCCGCCGCCTTCAAGGTGAGGAGCGTGCTCACCATCCACGGCTGCATGCCCTGGAGCACCGCCCGGGGCAGGCCCAGCCGATCCATCGCCAACGCCACGCGGGGCCGCAGCGCGGGCGGCAGGATGTCGTCGAGCCGCTCGCCGGCCGGCAGCCGCGCCGCCTGCATCAGCAGCCGGGTGAGGCCCGGGTCTTCCGGATCGAGCTCCAGCGCCAGGCTGTCGGCGCCCGCAAAGGCCGCGCGCACATCCGCCGGTAGCGGAAAGCACCCCGCGTCGCACACGTGGATCGTGCCGTACAGCCAAGCGCGAAGCGTGCCCTCGCCGTCCCGCAGCTCCCACAGGAACAGCGGCCCCTTCGCCGCCGCCAGCCCCGCCCACAGCAGCAGCGCGCCCGCCAGCAGCGCCCGCCCGATCCGACTCCAGCCCGATGCGTTCAACCGAATTTCTCCACCCGCTACAATGCGCGATTGCCAAGGCCCGAATCATGCCCGAAACCACGCCGCTTCCGCCCGCCATCCTGTTACTCGGCCCCACCGCCAGCGGCAAGACCGCCTGCGCGCTGGCCCTCGCGCGGCGCCTGCCGGTCGAGATCATCAGCGTCGATTCGGCCCTCGTGTATCGCGACATGGACATCGGCACCGCCAAGCCGAGCGCCGACGAGCAGGCCGCCTGCCCGCACCATCTCATCGACATCGTGAGCCCTGAAGAGGCGTACTCCGCCGCCCGCTTCTGCGAGGACGCGCGCCGGCTGATGGGCGAGATCACCGCCCGCGGCAAGGTGCCGCTGCTGGTGGGCGGCACGATGCTGTATTACAAGGCCCTGCGCGAAGGGCTGTCCGAGCTCCCCGAGGCCGACCCGCAACTGCGCAAGGACATCGAAGACACCGCCGCCCGCGACGGCTGGCCGGCGCTGCACGCCCAGCTCGCCGCCCTCGACCCGGACGCCGCCGCCCGCCTCAAGCCCAACGACGCCCAGCGCATCCAGCGCGCGCTCGAGATCGTCCGCCTCACCGGCCGCCCGCTGGCCGACAGCTACGCCAGGCGCGATGAATCCGAAGCGACCCACCGCTTCATCCCTATCGCCCTCGCCCCCAGCGACCGGGCCGTGCTCCACGCCCGCATCGAGCGCCGCTTCGACACCATGCTGCTGGCCGGCTTCGTGGACGAGGTGATCCGCCTGCGCCGCCACTACCAGCTCGACCCCAACCTGCCGTCGATGCGCTGCGTGGGCTACCGGCAGGCGCTGGAATTTCTGGACGGCCAGTGCGACATGCGCACCTTCCGCGACAAGGGCGTCTTCGCCACCCGCCAGCTCGCCAAGCGCCAGATCACCTGGCAACGCAACTTCCGCGAAAACTGGGGCGATCTGACCGAAGTGGATTGCCTCGCGGCGGATATGGAAGCACAGGTGTGGGAGATCGTCGCCCGCGGGCTGGGCTGAATCTCTAGCGCAGGCGCGGTAGGTGAACCGGAGATCGGACTGTGGAACTGTAGGACTGTAGGTCGGACTTCAGTCCGACACGTTGGCTCAGATCAACCCGTGCTGTCGGACTGAAGTCCGACCTACGGCCCTACCTACAATCCAACCAGCAGTCCGACCTGAAGCGGCGCGATGAGGCATCGTGCTGCGCGCCCGGCCCCGACGAGCAACTTCACTTGTATTGCCCGGGCACCAAGATGGATGACAACAACGACGACGAGCCCTGGGAAAAACAGTGGTGCCGCTAGCCGCGCACTCATCCCTGTAGGTCGGACTTCAGTCCGACACGTCGGCTCAGATCTACCCGTGCTGTCGGACTGAAGTCCGACCTACAGCCCTACCTGCAAGAGACATCCGACTCAGGCCGACACGGACAGCGCGCTGCTCGCCGCCGACGTGGTCGAATCACCACCATAGGCGCGCATCAGTTCCATCAGCCGGTGGGCCAGCATGGCGTCGGTCTGGCTCGACGAGCTGGTGCTGCCGGTCTGGGTTGAACTGCCTGAGGTGCTGCTCTGGGTGGATTGTTCGTAGGCCATCGCCTCGGTGGCGCTCACCTTGCCGTCGCCGTTGGTGTCGGCCTTGTCGAAGTTTTCGACCACGCTGGAGATCAGCGACGAGCGCTTGCTGTCGGTGCTGCCGATTTCCTCCAGCTGACTCTGCAGCTCGTCCTTGGTGAAACCCGCGTCGTCCTGACCGCCGCCCGGCGGTGGAGGCGGCGGCATCCCGCCCGCGCCGCCCATGCGGCTGCTGAAGGCCTGGCTGTCCAGCGCCTCGGCGAGCTTCTGCATGCCGGTGGAGAACTCACTCTCCGTCACCTTGCCGTTGCTGTCGCCATCGAGCGCGCTGAACAGCTGGCTGCTGGCGTCGTTCGCCTGGGACGACGACGCGTTGCCGAACACCTGGCTGAACGCCGACTGCAGATCGCTCTGCTCGATGAAGCCCTGGCCCTTCGTGTCCAGCCTGGAGAACAGCTTGCTCGCCATCTGGCTGGGGTCGGGGCGCGTCATCGCCATCGCCGACGCGCTGCTGTAACTGCTGATGCTGCTGACCATGATCCTTCCTTTCCGCTGTGTTGCCGTGGGTTGCCGGAATTGCTCCGGGCGGCCTGCGCCTGCCCCCGGTTCTTAGCAAGATAACGGCCCGCGCCCACCCCCGCTTGGCGGCGGAACAGGTTAAGGGAGGTAAAGTTGGGTTAAGACATTGGCCTGCACGCCGCCCCGCAGGCCTTACCCCGCGCGGGAAACGTCGCCCCGGGCAAAAGCTGCCGGCGGATATTCGCTGCCGATTGCCGGAACGGCAGGGGTCGGGTGCGGCGGGTGGCGTGAAATCCGGTGGGCATCACGGAAAACGGCAGAAAGTTCCGGCCCGGGGCGGCGCCGCTAAGCCACCCCGGGCCGCAAGGCATCAATCCGGCTGGATGCGGCCGCCTTCGATGTAGTTGCGCGCGTAGCGCCGCCCCAGGCTGGTGAGGATCTCGTAGCCGATGGTGCCGGCCCGTTCGGCGATGGCGTCGACGCCGTTGATGGGGTCGGCCAGATCGACGAAGGCGCCCTCGACGATGCGCCCCTCGGGCACGTCGGTGACATCCACGATGATCGTGTCCATGGAGATGTTGCCCACCAGCGGCAGCGGCGTGCCTTCGTAGCTGGCCAGGCCGCGATTGCTCAGGCTGCGCAGGTAGCCGTCCGCATAACCCACCGCCACGGTGGCGAGCCGAGACGGGCGGCTGGCCGTCCAGGTGTGGCCGTAGCCCACCGCCGTGCCGGCGTCGATGCGCCGGGTCTGCAGCACCTTGCCCTGCAGGCGGATCACCGGCCGCATGGGGTTGGCCTGCCCCGCCACCGGGGCGACGCCGTACAGCGCGGCGCCCGGGCGGACCAGCCCGAAGTGGTACTCGCCGCCCAGGAAGACCCCGGACGAGTTGGCGAGGCTGCCGCGCATCCCCGGCAGCTGCGCCAGCGCCGCCTGGAAGCGCGCCAGCTGTCGGCGATTGATCGGGTCGTCCTGCGCTTCGGCGCTCACCAGATGGCTCATCACGAACTGCAGGGCCAGCCCGTCGAGCAGGGCCGGATGCGCGATCAGGCTGGCGAACTCGTCCTCACCCAGCCCGAGCCGGGCCATGCCCGTATCCACCTGCAGCACGGCCGGGAGCACGCCGTCCTCCCACTGGGCGAGGGTCTGCCAGGCCTTCACCTGGGCCAGGCTGTTGAGCACGGGCACCAGCCGGCTGCGGACAAACTCCCGCTCCGAGCCGGGGTGCGGGCCGTGCAGCACGTAGATCATCGCGGCCTGGTCAGGCAGCACCGCACGCAGGCGGATGCCTTCGGTCAGGTGGGCCACGAAGAAGCTGCGGCAGCCGGCGCGATACAAAGCCGGGGCCACGCGGTCGGCGCCAAGGCCGTAGGCGTCGGCCTTGACGACGGCGGCGCATTCGGCGCCCTCGGCCTGGCGCCGGAGCAGGCGCCAGTTGTCGCACAGGGCATTGAGATCAATGGTCAGCACGGCGCCGGCCTTGGTCACATTCGAGTCGATCATGCTTGAGGTCTTTCAGGATTCGGATTCGGGCTGGAGCCGGACGGGCACCGCTTTGGGGGCAGCAGCACCGTTGTCGTTGGCGCAGAGGCGATAGCCGATGCCCAGCAGGGCGAACCACACCGGCGCCACGTAGAGCGCCACGCGGGTGCTGGGGTCGAGGGCCAGGAGCCCGCACACCGCCACCATGAAGGCCACCACGACCCAGTTCATGTAGGGCGCGCCGGGCATCCGGAAGGACACCGCCTTGACGGTGCCGGCCGCCACGGCCCGGCGATAGCCGAGGTGGGCGAGGACGATGATCGTCCAGGTCCACAAGGCGCCGATGAGCGAGATGCTGGTCACCCACACGAAGACCTGCTCGGGCACCAGATAGTTGAGCACCACGCCGATGCTCATCACCAGGGTCGAGAGGGTGATGGCGTTGGCCGGCAGATGGTGGCGATTCACCCGGCCGAGGGCCTTCGGCGCCTGACGGAACTGGGCCAGGGTGTAGAGCATGCGGCCGGTGCTGAAGATGCCGCTGTTGCACGACGAGGCCGCCGCGGTGATGACCACGAAGTTGATGAGGCCGGCGGCACCGGGGATGCCGATGCGTTCAAACACGAACACGAAGGGGCTGACGCCGGGCCGCAGTTCGCTCCAGGGCACCAGCGCCATCATGATGACCAGCGCGCCCACGTAGAAGGCGAGGATCCGCCAGATGATGCTGTTGGTGGCGCTGGGCAGCACCCGCTCGGGGTTCTGGGCCTCGCCGGCCGTCACGCCGATCAGCTCGACGCCCTGGTAGGCGAACATCACGATCTGCAGGGTCATCACCACGCCGAGGATGCCGAAGGGCATGAAACCGCCGTGGCTCCACAGGTTGGAGAAGCTGGCCGTCTTGCCCAGCGGGGTGATGTCGAAGCAGATGATCGCCAGACCGACGAGGATCATCCCGACGATGGTGACCACCTTGATCAACGCGAACCAGAACTCCAGCTCGCCGAACAGCGCCACCGAGATCCGGTTGGCCGAATACAGCACGGCAAGCGTGACGAGCGCCGGTATCCACTGGGGCACGTCCGGAAACCAGTAATTGACATACACCGCCACCGCGGTGATCTCGGCCATGCCGATCGTCACCCAGGTGAACCAGTACGACCAGCCGGTGGCAAAGCCCGCGAAGGGGCCGATGAACTCCTCGGCGTAGGACGCGAACGAGCCGGCCACCGGGCGGTACAGCAGCAGCTCGCCGAGCGCCCGCATGATGAAGAAGATGATCAGCCCGCCCACCGCGTAACTCAGCAGCAGCCCGGGCCCGGCCACCGAGATCGCGCGGCCGGCCCCCAGGAACAGGCCCACGCCGATCGCGCCCCCGAGGGCAATCATCTGAATGTGCCGGTCCTTGAGGCCACGATGGAGATCACGCGCCTCGTGGGCACTTTCCTCAGCCAGCATTGCTTTTACATCTGTCATGACAAGATCCTTTCATCACGGCCCGTGCAAGATGCGGGCCGTCAAAGATGGGAAAAGCAATCAGGCCAGTCGGGCCACCACTTCGATTTCAACCTTCACGTCCCGCGGCAACCGCGCGACCTCGACGGTGGACCGGGCCGGCGTGTGCGCGCCGAAGCGGCGGGCATACACACTGTTGAGGCGGGCGAAATCCTCCAGGTCCTTCACGAAGACCGTGGCTTTGACGACCTGGGCGAGGGACGCCCCGGCCGCGGCCAGCACCGCCTCGAGGTTGTCGAAGACCTGATCGGTCTGCGCCTCGATGTCGGGGCCGGCCAGCTGGCCGTCGGCGGTGAGGGGAATCTGGCCGGAGCTGTAAAGCCAGCCGTCGATGAACACAGCCTGGGCGTAAGGGCCGATGGCTTTGGGCGCGGCGCTGGTGTCGATTATTTTCATGGGGTGTCTCCTTTGGTATGGGTTGGGTGGATGGATGGGAATGCCGGGCTCAGGCGTAGCGGGCGACGCTGAGGTCGGCAACGGGGATCTCGGGCTGGCGTCCGCTCACCATGTCGGCCACGACGCGGCCGGTGCCGGCGGCCATCGTCCAGCCCAGGGTGCCGTGGCCGGTGCTGAGGGTGAGGTTTGAAAAGCGGCTCGGGCCGATGATCGGGGTGCCGTCGGGCGTCATCGGACGCAGGCCCGTCCAGAATTCGGCGCGGGAGACGTCACCCCCGTGTGGGAAGAGATCGGACACCACGAACTCCAGCGTCTCGCGACGCCTGCCGTCCAGGCTCAGGTCGAAACCCGACAGCTGCGCCGTGCCGCCCACGCGGATGCGGTCGCCCAGGCGGGTCACCGCCACCTTGTGGGTCTCGTCCATCACGGTGGATTCGGGCGCCATCGCTGCATCGGCAACGGGCACGGTGATCGAGTAACCCTTGACCGGATAGACCGGGATGTCGATGCCCACCTGCCCGAGCAGCTTGGTGGAATAGCTGCCGAGGGCCAGCACGTAGTGGTCGGCGGTGAGCACGCCGGCATCGGTGCGGATGCCGGTGACGCGGGCGCCGTCCTGCTCGATACCGTGGATCGCGGTGCCGAACCGGAAGCGCGCGCCCAGCCCTTCGGCCATGCGGGCCAGCCGGCAGGTGAACAGGTGGCAGTCGCCGGTCTCGTCGCCGGGCAGGCGCAGGGCGCCGACGAACTTGTGCTTCACCGCCGCCAGGGCCGGCTCGTAGGCCAGGTAGCCGTTCTGGTCGAGGAGCTGGAAGGGGACGCCGGATTCCCGCAGGATGTCCACGTCCTTGCCGATGCCGTCCAGCTGCTTCTCGGTGCGGAACAGCTGCAGCGTGCCCTGGGTGCGCTCGTCGTAGGTGATGCCGGTTTCGGCGCGCAACTCCTTCAGGCAGTCGCGGCTGTATTCGGCGACGCGCACCATGCGCGCCTTGTTGGTGTGATACGCGGTCGTGGTGCAGTTCTTCAGCATCGCCACGCACCAGCGCCACATGGACGGGTCCAGCAGCGGCTTGATGACCAGCGGGCTGTGGTGCATCAGCATCCACTTGATGGCCTTGACCGGCACCCCCGGGCCCGCCCACGGGGCGGAATAGCCCGGCGACACCTCGCCGGCGTTGGCGAAACTGGTCTCCTGGGCCGGGCCGGGCTGACGGTCCACCACCGTGACTTCGTGGCCGGCCTTGGCCAGGTAGTAGGCGGCGGTGGTGCCGATGACGCCACTGCCGAGGACGAGGACGCGCATGGGGATTCTCCTTTTCAATTCGGGTTGTTCATCTGTCTGCGAGACCCATAGCCAGTCTCGTGCCAGATTGAAAATCCTTTTAAAAACAGCACTCTGGAAATTCAACCCATCCATCCCGGCTGCGCACCGTATCGATTTCGTTACAGCCCACCCCAAACAACGCGCCGGCCGGCACGCGCTTTTCCTTTTGTTTCAATGAATTGAGAAAGTCGTACACTTTTCAATACACTGTAAAGAAATCGATACAAAGGCTTCACCCATGCGCATTGACGTGTTCTTCTCCGACCGGGTCGGGATCGCCCAGGAAGTGCTCGCCGAGCTGGCCCGGCGGAGCTTCAACGTCACCGCGGTCGAGGTGGACCCGCCCCACATCTTCATCGAGGCCCCGGAGCTGGACGAGCGCAGCTTCAATGCGCTGCGCGAGCACCTGTTCCTGCTGAGAGGCGTGCTCAGCGTCGAGCCCGTGGGCATGCTGCCCGGCGCCCAGCGGCGGCTCTACCTGGACGCCCTGCTCGCCTCCCAGCCCGACCCGGTGTTCGCCATCGACGAAGCCGGGCGGGTGGTGATCGCCAACGGCGCGGCCAGCGCCGCCTGCCGGCTGGCCGAAGGCAGCCTGATCGGCACCTCGATCCAGGGCCTGATCGGCAAGCCCGACCTCCTGCGCGATCTGGCAGCGGCCGACTACCACCTGCCGGCGTGCGAAGTGGTGATCAGCGGCGAACCCTTCCTGCTCGAGACCATGCCGCTCCACGAAACCGGCGGGCGCGTGGCCGGCGCGGTGCTCACCCTGCACGCCCCCAGCCGCATGGGCGAGCGCATGAGCGCGCTGCAGAACTACGACGCCGGCGGCTTCGACGCCATCCTCGGCACCTCGCCGGAGATCGAACAGCTCAAGCAGCGGGCGGCGCGCATGGCGATGGTCGATGCGCCGCTGCTCATCACCGGCGAGACCGGCACCGGCAAGGAGCTCCTCGCCCACGCCTGCCACGCCAGCAGCAGCCGCCGCAGCCAGCCCTTCTTCGCCCTCAACTGCGCGGCGCTGCCCGAGAACCTCGCCGAGAGCGAGCTCTTCGGCTACTCCGCCGGCGCCTTCACCGGCGGCCTGCGCGGCGGCAAGCCGGGGCTGCTGGAGCTCGCCGACGGCGGCACGGTGTTTCTGGATGAAATCGGCGAGATGTCGCCCTACCTGCAGGCCAAGCTGCTGCGCTTCCTGAACGACGGCAGCTTCCGGCGGGTCGGCGGCGAGCGCGAGGTACGCATGAACGTGCGCATCATCAGCGCCACCCACCGCTCGCTGGAAGCCATGGCCAGCTCCGGCCATTTTCGCGAGGATCTGCTGTTCCGCCTCAACGTGCTCAACCTGCAGGTGCCGCCGCTGCGGGAGCGGCCCGGCGACATCCTGCCCCTCGCCCACGCCTTCCTCGCCCGCGCCTGCGCCCAGGCGGCCAGGCCGCCCATGCGCCTGTCCCAGAGCGCCTGCGCGGCGATGCTCGACAACCCATGGGCCGGCAACGTGCGGCAGCTCCAGAACGTGATCTTCCGCACCGTCACCATGACCGAGCGCAGCATCATCCAGGCCGAAGACCTGGAACTCGCCCAGGTCACCACCCCCGCCCAGTCCGGCGAGGTGCTCACCCTCGAACAGGCCGTCGCCGATTTCGAGAAGGAACTGCTGCAGCGGCTCTACAAGGAATTCCCCTCCAGCCGCCGCCTCGCAAAGCGCCTCGGCACCTCCCACTCCGCCATCGCCAACCGGCTACGGCGCTACGGGATCGATTGAGCCAACCTGCGCCCGCAAGCCCGGCTGCAGAAACGTGCCGCGCGCAACCGGGAAAAATGACGAAGGGCTTGCCATCCGGGCGGGCTGACGATAAATTCCGCCGGCATTCAGTTTGTTGTCCACGGTGGCGCCGACCCGGGACTGAGGCCAATGGCGTCACCCGGGCGTCAGCGCCATGCGAACGACAACAGACTCGACATCCGCCCTCACCCACCCGCCCCATTGCCAATGCCGGACCTCATCGAATTCGAAACCGAGCGCCTTGTCCTGCGCCAGTGGAGGCCAGCCGACCGCGAGCCCTTTTCCGCGCTCAATGCCGATTCACGAGTCATGGCGTTCTTCCCTTCTCGGCTCACCCGCGCCGAGAGCGACGCGATCGCCGATCGTTGCGAAACGTTGATCCGGGAACGTGGCTGGGGTTTCTGGGCTGCAGAACTGAAAACCTCGCGCGAATTCATCGGGTTCGTCGGCCTGCACACGCCCTCAGCCGAGCTCCCGTTCTCGCCATGCGTGGAAATCGGCTGGCGGCTTGCCTTTGCACATTGGGGCAAAGGCCTGGCCTCCGAGGCCGCACGCGGCGCGCTCAAAGTCGGCTTCACGTCCCTCGATCTCGACGAGATCGTGTCCTTCACGGCCGTCGGAAACGCCAGATCTCGCGCAGTCATGGAGAGGCTCGGCATGCACGCGTCCGGCACCTTTGTGCACCCTCAACTGCCTGAAGGCAGTGCCCTGCGCGCCCATTGCCTGTATCGCCTGCCCCGCGCCCGCTACGGCGCATTTCAACCCTTGCCCACCTGAGCGCCCTTTCCCAGTCGGCTGAATCGCGCACCTGGAAATCATCATGGCCACCTACACCGCAGAGATCATCTGGTCGCGAGGCGACCAGAAGTTCATCGACAACAAGTACAGCCGACGCCACACCCTCAGGTTCGATGGGGGCATCGAGGTCCAGGGGTCGTCGTCACCGCACGTCGTCCCTGTGCCGTACTCGGCCACCGACGCGGTTGACCCGGAAGAGTGTTTCGTCGCCGCGCTGTCCAGCTGCCACATGCTCTGGTTTCTCTCTCTCGCGGCCCATCAGGGCTTCGTCGTCGATCGATACCACGACAGCGCCGAAGGGAAGATGGACAAGAACGCCCAAGGAAAACTGTTCGTTTCGCAAGTCACCCTTCGTCCGGACGTCAGGTTCTCGGGCAAGACCATTCCGTCGGCCGGCGAAATCGAAGCGCTTCATCACCGGGCACACGAAGCGTGCTTCATTGCCAACTCGGTCAGGACCGAGGTCCGCTGCGTGCCCGTACTGGATGATCGCCAACGCCCCTGAGGGCGCAATCCTTTCCTTTGCCTTGCCTTCTCCGGCGGGTGGGTTCGCGACCTTCCTGCTTTTGACCAACTCCAGATGGATGAATAACGATGAAAGCACTGATTTCAGGCCTGATCGCCGCCTGCCTCGCAGGCTGTGCGTCATATGGCCAGCCCCCCAAGGCGGCCCATGAGATGTGGAAGCCCACCCCGACGGCCAAGACTGACGTCAATACGGCACTCAAACAATGCGACTTCGTCGATCGCCTCAGCGCCGGCCCGCAGAAGATCCAGGAGCAGGCGATGTGCATGCGCGGAATGGGTTTCAGCCCCGATTTCTCCAGCTATCAAGCCAGCAATTGCTATGGGGACGCACCGGCTGCCTGCATCGTCTATTGGCCGCAAGGGCTGACCAAACCTCAGGTGGTGAAGCCGCAAACTACCGCACCAGACAACTGAGCCTCCTCGAAACGGACCGGACGTTGCCCCATTTCTCATGAAGCAACACCCCATCACCCCGTCCGAGATCCTCATCGTCGGCACCCGAGGCCACTTACTCGCCTTCGAGAAATCGACGGGAAAGCCGGTCTGGAAATATCAGTTCGAGAAAGCCTTTTGGGCAACCGGCCCCGGATTCGTCAGCACGCTTGTTGATGGCGACAAGCTGTTTGCCGGTTGCTACGGCGAGATCTATTGCTTCGATCTGATCAAAGGGGTACTCCTCTGGCGGGACAATCTGAAAGGCAAGGGTTTTGGCGTCGTGTCCTTTGCTGTTCTAGGCGCGTCCACCAACCCGATGCCCCTTGCCGATGTGGATCACGAGCAGCACAACGACGAGCTGCCCAGCTAGCAGTGCGCCAGTCAGGCTAGACATCCAGCACTGCGGGGCAGTCAGCGGGCGCACACGTCCCCGGCCGCCACTCGCTGCCGTCCGCCCCGCCCCCGGATGTTAGAATCCCCCCTCAGCACGACTAAGGTGACCCCGATGGAATTTACTGAACAGCTTCGCGTTGAAGTCCAGCGCTCCGTGGCGGCCTCTCTGGCCGAAGACATCGGCACCGGCGACCTCACCGCCCGACTCATTCCTGCCACCCGCATGGCCCGCGGCCGTGTGATCACCCGCGAGGATGCCGTGCTGTGCGGCACCGCGTGGTTCGACGCCGCCTTCACCGCCCTCGAGCCCGACGCCTCTGTGATCTGGCATGTGCGTGACGGCGAGCGCATCAAGCCCGGCCAGCTGCTGTGCGAGATCGACGCCTCTGCCCGCGCCCTGCTCACCGCCGAGCGCACTGCCCTCAATTTCGTCCAGCTGCTCTCGGGCACGGCAACGCTGACCTCCACCTTCGTGCAGGCGGTGGCCGGCACCAAGGCCAAGATCGTCGACACCCGCAAGACCCTCCCCGGCCTGCGCCTCGCGCAGAAGTACGCGGTCAAGGTGGGCGGCGGCACCAACCACCGGATCGGCCTCTACGACGGCATCCTGATCAAGGAAAACCACATCATCGCCGCCGGCAGCATCAAGGCGGTGATCGAGCAGGCCCGCTCGTTTGCCCCGTCCAACGTGTTCATCGAGGTGGAAGTGGAGAACCTGGTTCAGCTCGAGGAAGCCCTCGCCGCTGGCGCCAAGATGATCCTCCTCGACAACATGCAGCTGGCCGAAATGCGCCAGGCCGTCGAGATCAATGCCGGCCGCGCCGAGCTTGAGGCCTCCGGCGGTGTCAATCTGGAGCGTGTGCGCGCCATCGCCGAGACCGGCGTAGATCGCATCTCCATTGGCAGCCTGACCAAGGACGTCCGCGCCATCGACCTGTCGCTGCGCCACGTCGAAGAAGAATAATCCGCCCCAACTCCGGGCCCGGCGATCAGCGTCCGGGCCTTTTTCTTTTTTTCCGCCGATCATGAACATCGAATTCGACGGCCCGGTTTCGAGTGCCAACGCCACCCTCATCCGTCAGGTCATCGAGGCGCTGATCCAGCGCATCGTGGCCCGCGACGGGGATCTCGATCTCTCAGCCCTGGATCGCATCGTGGTGGCCGACGACCTGGCCACCGCCGAGGCGCGCTTTGGCGTGACGCCCGCCGCCGGCGAGCACCTGTCGCGCATCGTCGATAGCAGCCCAGGTTTCACGCTGCTGGTTAATGGCGTCAAGCTGTGGTCGATCCTCGAGGGCGATAGCGCCGAGATCGCCCGCCTGATCCACCACCTGCACAAGGAATGCTGGCGCCTGCACGACGCGGCCCGCCCGGCCACAGCAGCAGAAGCCGGCACCCCGCTGGCCCGCGCGCTGGCGCCCATCGTGGCGGTGATGTGGCAGGAATACCGCATCAACCGGCGCACCGCGTGGTCGCTGCCGGCGGATTCCGACCTGCTGCTCAACCACCTCGCCGCGCTCCTCGAAGCGCTGCCCGGCGGCATGCAGGAAGAGATCACCCTGTATTTTGCGGACCAGGATCTGGACGGCCTGTTTGCCAAGAGCACCGGCCGCATCGCCCACCTGATGCAGGCCGTGGCCCACGTGCAGGGCTATCTGGACGGAATGGAGCAGCCCCTCAAGGCGGTAAGCGCCGAGATGGCCGAGCGGGTGAGCAAGTCCTTCCTGTCGCCGATCTGGATGACCACCGCCCAGCATCTGGCCGCCGGCCACGCCATCGAGCCGGGCGAGCTGGCCGACGTGCCGCTGCGCCGCGACGTGCACGCCGCCTTCGCCACCTTCGGCCTGATGATCCGCGAGAGCGAGGACGGCGACGTGTGGGTGGATGTCGAGCCGCTCACGCCGCCCGACACCCTGCACTAAAACCTTCGCCGGCCCGCCTCAGCGCGGGTTTCGCCTGGCCCAGTCGATCTGCTCGCGCTTGCCCCAGGCGAGCATATAGCTCTTGGGCATGTACTTGCCTTCTTCGTAGAGCTTGCGGCGGCTGGGCGAGGTGGAGGTGGCGTTGTCGATGTGATCGCCGCCGGTGCTCACGTACAGCACGTGGGCGCCGCCGTCCTGGGGAATCTTGCGCAGGTAAGCAAGCCGCGGGCTGATGTCGTCGAGCACCGGATCGTAGAACCAGCTGGCGCCGAACATGCCCAGCAACTGCGGCATCTTCTCGTAGAGCTCCGCACAGCAGCGGTAGCACTCGTTCCAGCCTTCCTCGTTGAAATCGTCCAGGTCCGACAGGTGGGTGTGGATCTGCACGTAGGGCTTGAAGCCGCCCATCTGCATGATCGCCTGGCCCTTCTTCACGCTGGCCAGCGCACCCTCGGTGAACAGGATCGAGCGCGGGATGCCGCAGCGGATGTCCAGCAGCTGCGCCGCAGCGGCGAACAGGCGCAGGGTGATGAGGCCGAAATCCTTGTGGAAGAGATCGCCCTTGATGTTCATCCAGTCGGCGTTGGCGGCGGTGGCACCGGCGATGCGGCCCATGTGCTTGACGTGGTAATGCACGATGCGCGGCGGCAGCGCGTCGAGCCGGCCGGATTCGAGCAGGTCGGCCGCGCCCTGAGCGAGGGCCGCGCGGAGGAAGGTCTTCGCGCCGTCGGCACCGTGGGCGGCCTCGACCTTGCTCACCGCCTCGGCGGCCGCGTCGGGCACGGTGACGTAATGGACCATGTCGCCCACCTTGCCGTAGTCGGCAATGAAGCGGGCGACCGATACGCCATCGGGCAGCGTACCAAGGCTCGCGAGCGCCTCGTGGGCGTGTTCCCGGGCCTGGGCGACGAAGCGCGTCAAGTCGGCATTGGGCATGGAACTCCTCCTGATTTCTTGTTGGTTGGCGGCAACCGGCAGCGCAACCGCACGGATCGCCCGATCGTCGTTATAGCCGGTCGGCCAGCCATGCGGCGTGGAAAAATGTCATGGGCGTTCAAAACGCCACGCTCCGCGCCACAAAGCCGGGCTGCGATCAATAGTGCGGCGGGATCTCGTCGCGCAGGTCGTGGCTCTCGGCCGACGCGCTGGCCGACTGCATCTGCTGGTAAAGCTGACGTATCTGGCGCTGCAGGGCGTCGATCTGCTCCTGCTGGCGATGCACCGTCAGGTTGAGGGTGTCCACCAGATCTTCGGTGAGGGCGAGCTTGATCTCGATTTCGGTGAGTCTGGATTCCATGGCGTGCACCGATGAAGTTTGCGAAAGGGCGGATTGTTCCAGCCCGCGGCGCGGGCGCCAAGGGCGGCGTAGCCAGACGGTGGCTCAGCGGATCAGCATCCGCTCGCCTTCCCGCACCACCGGCATCGCAAAATCGAAGCGATCCACCTGGGCAGCAAGTTCCAGGTCGGCCAGCGGCAGGTTGGGCCAGGTGCCGGCCACGAAGCGCCGGCCAAAATCCGACTCGCGCACCCGCCGCGCAAAATCCGCCGGCACCACCGGCTCGCCGCGCAGCAGGGCCTCGATGAAATCGGCGCAGGCCACGTCCTCGTCGCCGTCCCGATCCACCCATTCGCCGGTGATCACGAAGCACACCTCCTCGGCCCCGGACCGGCGGATCGCCTCGGCGGTGGCGCGGGCACACACCAGACTCGCCGCGTAGAGCTGCCGCGCCTGCCGGAAGCGCTGCAGCCCGCGCACCCCCGCGGCGGTGCTCATCACCACCGGGCGCCCGGCCAGATCGGCGGTGAGCAGCGCCGCCGGCGAGTTGCCGTATTCGAAACCCGGCGCCGGATCACCCCCTTCGATCGCCCCCACCGACACGGCCCGGTCGAGCTGCCCCGCCAGCACGATGCCGGCCGACACGCCCTCCACCGGATAGATCGCGGTCGCGCCCCGGTGGAGCGCCACCGCGGCGGTGGTGAAGGAGCGCAGCACGTCGATGACGACCACCGTGTCGTGGGCGTCCGGCAGGTTTTGCAGGCGATTGAGATAGACACGCAAGAATTTCATGGCGGCGGCAGGGAATTGGGCGAGGCGATCGGGTTGGGTCATTCGGCAGAAAAGCCCGTCAACGCTTGCGCTTCGGGCTTTTCGACCTTAACCGCCCCCGCTCGCCGGCGCAAGCGGTCTGGCGTGGGCGGATCACATCGGCCCTTGACCTGCGCAGGGCTCACCGGCTAATCTTGAGGCGTCCCAAGGGGGAGTAGCTCTTCCGCCGCGGCGTCGTCACCACGAAAGGTTGCAGGTTTGCCTTTCCGGCGCCCCGGGTTGTCGTCACCAGACGGCAGCGAGCAAGACCTTTGCCGCGATGGCGAAGGCATCCCCGTGAGAGTCACCTCTCAGGATTCAACGGCCCTTCGTCCTCGCTGGACAAAGGGCCGTTCCGTTTTCTGCCCCAGGCGGTGCGTAACGGCGGATGCAATCCGGACTTGGAGACAGTTTCATGGAATCAATCGGTACGTGGTGGATGTGGGCGGGCTTCTTCGGCCTCGTCCTGGTGATGCTGGCCATCGACCTGCTAGCGGTAGGCGGCGGGCGACAGCATCGGGTTTCGTTCAAGGAGGCGGCCACCTGGTCGGGCATCTGGGTCGGCGTCACGCTGGCCTTCGCTGCGGCGTTGTGGGCCTGGCTGGATTCCACGGTGGGCCGCGATGTCGCCAACACCAAGGCGCTGGAATTCCTCACCGGCTATCTCATCGAGAAATCCCTGGCCGTCGATAACGTGTTCGTGTGGCTGATGCTGTTCAGCTTCTTCGCGATCCCGCTGGAGCTGCAGAAGCGCGTGCTCACCTTCGGCGTGCTGGGCGCGATCGTGCTGCGCACGATCATGATCTTTGCCGGCGCGTGGCTCATCACCCAGTTCCACTGGCTGCTCTACGTGTTCGGCGCCTTCCTGCTGATCACCGGCGTCAAGATGTGGTGGTTCGCCGAGGCCCAGCCGGATCTCGCCAACAACCCGCTGATCCGCTGGATCCGCAACCACGTGAAGGTGACCGACCGGCTCCACGGCGAGAACTTCTTCATCACCCGCAAGGAAGCCGGCAAGGCCGTGCGCTACGTGACGCCGCTGTTCCTGGTGCTGGTGATGGTCGAACTCTCCGACGTGATCTTCGCGGTCGATTCGATCCCGGCGATCTTCGCGATCACCACTGATCCGTTCATCGTGCTCACCTCCAACCTGTTCGCGATCCTCGGCCTGCGGGCGATGTACTTCCTGATGGCCGGCATGGCCGACCGCTTCTCGCTGCTCAAGTATGGCCTGGCGCTGGTGCTGGTCTTCATCGGCGCCAAGATGCTGCTGGTGGATGTGGTGAAGATCCCGGTGGCGATCTCGCTGGCGGTGGTGGCGTTGCTGATCGGTGGCGCGGTGGTGTTGTCGCTGCGGCGCGAGAAGCGCAGCAAGGGCTGACCGAGGGCTGATTACCTCGACGCTGCCCCGGTGGCGGGCGATAATGGCGGGTTGAAAAAAGCTGCCATTTGAGCGGCCCACGCCCGCCACCGGGCACCCCAGGAGTAGCAAGTCATGACCCAATCCCGCAAGCAGCTCGAACTCCTCGCGCCCGCCAAGAACGCCGACATCGGCATCGAGGCGGTCAATCACGGCGCCGACGCCATCTACATCGGCGGCCCGGCCTTTGGCGCGCGCGCCAACGCCGAGAACACCGTCGCCGACATCGAGCGCCTCGCCCGCCACGCCCACCGCTTTGGGGCGCGGGTGTTCGTCACCTGCAACACCATCCTCCACGACGAGGAGGTGGCCAGCGCCGAGCGCCTGATCCGCCAGGTGCATGAGGCCGGCGCCGACGCGCTGATCGTGCAGGACATGGGCCTGCTGGAGCTCGACCTGCCGCCGATCCAGCTCCACGCCAGCACGCAAACGGATATCCGCCATCCCGAGAAAGCCCGCTTCCTGCAGGACGTGGGTTTCTCGCAGATCGTGCTGGCGCGGGAGATGACCCTCACCGAGATCCGCAAAGTGGCCGCTGCCACCGACTGCGCACTGGAGTTCTTCATCCATGGCGCCCTGTGCGTGGCCTTCTCGGGTCAGTGCTACATCAGCCACGCCCACACCGGCCGCAGCGCCAACCGGGGCGAATGCTCCCAGGCCTGCCGCCTGCCCTACGATCTCGCCGACAAGGATGGCAACCTCGTCGCCAGCAACCAGCACCTGCTGTCGATGAAGGACAACAACCAGTCCGCCAACCTGCGCGCGCTGGCCGAGGCGGGGATTTCCAGCTTCAAGATCGAAGGCCGGTATAAAGACATGGCCTACGTCAAGAACATCACCGCCCACTACCGCCTGCTGCTCGACGAGATCATGGCGGATTCGCCGGAGTACAGCCGCACGTCCGCCGGGCGCAGCACCTTCCTGTTCCAGCCGCTGGCCGACAAGACCTTCAACCGCGGCGCCACCGATTACTTCGTCAATGGCCGCACCGCCGACATCGGCGCCTTCGATTCGCCCAAGTTCGTGGGCGAGCCGGTGGGCAGCGTGATCCGCCTGGACGGCAAGCAGCGCCGCCACTTCGACACCACCAGCGCGGTCGAGCTCCACAACGGCGACGGCCTCACCTTCTACGATCGCAAGGGCGAACTCGTCGGCCTGCGCGTGAACCGCGCCGAGAAGATCGGCGAGGATTTCCGCGTCCACACCGCCGACGCGATCCCGGCCGAACTCTTCCCCGGCACCGGCATCTTCCGCAACCGCGACCATGAGTTCGAGAAGATGCTCGAGAAGAAATCCGCCGAGCGCCGCATCGACGTGGATGTGGTCTTCGCCGAGACGCCCGACGGCTTCGCGCTCACCCTCACCGACGAGACCGGCATCCGCGTCACCGCCAACCTGCCCCACGCCAAGGAGCCCGCCAAGGACGCCGACCGGGCGATCACCGGCCTGCGCGAAAGCCTGGGCAAGCTCGGCACCACCATCTTCAGCGCGCGCAGCACCGATCTGCAGCTCAGTCAGGCCTGGTTCCTGCCCGCCGGCGCCATCAACGCCCTGCGCCGCGACGCCGCCGAAAAGCTCGAAGCCGCGCGCGTCGCCGCCCTGGCGCCGCTGCCCCGCCGCGCTGCCGTCGAGCCGCCGGTGCAATACCCCGAAACCGAGCTCTCCTACCTCGCCAACGTGCTCAACCAGAAGGCGCGGGATTTCTACCACCGCCACGGCGTGCAGCTCATCGAGGCCGCCTACGAGGCCAACGAGCACCTGGACGACGCCTCGCTGATGATCACCAAGCACTGCCTGCGCTACAGCTTCAACCTGTGCCCGAAGGAAGTGAAGGGCATCAAGCCCGACCCGATGACCCTCATCAACGGCAAGGAGAAGCTCACCCTGCGCTTCGACTGCAAGCGCTGCGAGATGCACGTGGTCGGGCGCATCCGCAAGTCGGTGCTCGACATGCCGGCGGTGCCCGTACAGTTCCACGCCAAGGTGCCCGACGGCTTCCACGCCCCCCACTGAGACCCCATGAAACTCGCCATCTCCCTCATCCTGCTGGCCCTCGCAGCGATCGTCGGCCCCGCCGTGTGGACCTTCACCCACCACTCGGGTAGCGCCGTGCCCAGCCGCGGCCTGCCCTGGCAGATCGAAACCCTGTCCAGCGGCGAATCCCGGGTCTTCGACCTCACCCTCGGGCGCAGCACGCTGGCCGATGCCCGCACCCACTTCGGCCCCGAGATGCAGCTGGCGATCGTCGCCGAGCCCAACGAGGCTGGCAACGTGGAGGGCTACTACGAGAGCGTCACCGCCGGCTTCGTGGCGGGCAAGTTGATCGTCACCGCCGATCTGCCCGCCGCCACCATCGACACCATGCGCGAGCGCGCCCCCAAGACGGAATACATGCAGAGCACCACCCGCAAGGCGACCCTCGCCGAGGCCGACATGGCCGCCGCGCTGGCCGCGCCGATCCGCGGGCTCGCCTTCATCCCGTCGGCCCAGCTCGACGAGGCGGTGATCCTCGAACGCTTCGGCCAGCCCGCCGAACGCATCCGCGTGAACGACCACGTGGAGCACCTGCTCTACCCCACCCGCGGGCTCGACGTGGTGCTCGACAGCAAGGGCCGCGAGCTGCTCCAGTACGTCGCCCCGGCCCGTTTCGACGCCCTGCGCGCACCGCTCAAGGCGGTCGAGGGCCCCAAGCCCTGATCCGTCCGTGGCCAGCCAGCACATCGACCGCCGCCGCTGCCTGTCGTGCAACCGCTGGGGCGGCGAACGCCGGCCCGGTGCGGAGCCCGACACCGTCGACTACGACGAGGACAACGACCGCGGCCTGTGCCAGGACGGCCCGTGGCACAACACCTCCCGCCGCGGCCCGCGCAACGCCTGCGGCCAGTGGATAAAATGGGTCGCGCTGGAAACCCCGGCCGCCCCCGATCAAGCCGACACCCCCGAGCCACCCGCCGCGCCATGACCCAATCGCCGGAACTCCTCGTCGCCTGCCTGTGCGCCGCTTGGTGTGGCACCTGCCGCGACTACCGCGACGGCTTCCACGCCCTCGCCGAGCGCTTCCCCGATGCCCGCTTCCTGTGGCTCGACGTGGAAGACGAAGCCGACCTGCTGGACGACTACGACGTGGAGAACTTCCCCACCGTGCTCATCCAGCGCCGCGACACCGTGCTGTTCTTCGGCACCATGCTGCCCCACCACGACCTGCTCCAGCGCACCGTCGAGAGCTTCCGGTCCCTCTCGCCGGACGAAAGCCACCGCTACGCCAACGCCGACCCCGAACGCCGCAGCTGGCAGACCGAGCGCAACCTCGCCCGGGCCCTTGCCGAACGGGAAGCCGGGGCGTAGGGTCGGGTAAAGATAACAACGACAACGGAGACAACACCCATGGACGACTGCATCTTCTGCCGCATCGTGAGAGGCGAACTGCCCGCCTCGAAGATCCACGAAGACGAGCACACGATGTCCTTCATGAACATCATGGCGGCCCACCCGGGCCACGCCCTGGTGATCGTCAAGCCCCACCGCAAGGACATCTTCGAGCTGGACGACACCCTCTCCGCCGCCGTCTTCCAGGCCACGGCCAAGGTCGCCAAGGCGGTCAAGGCCGTCACTGGCTGCGACGGCGTCACCCTCTTCCAGGCCAACGAAGTGGCCGGCGGCCAGACCGTCTTCCACTTCCACATCCACGTCCTGCCGCGCTTCAACGACGACCACCTGCTGCCCTTCTGGCCCGCCGTCGCACCCAACCGCGCCGATCTCGACGCCATGGCCGCCCGCCTCAGCGCGGCCCTCTGACGCCCGCCTGACCGCCACGTTTCGCGCCGGCCCCTACATGCGGGCCGGCGCGATCCGTAAACCTGCTCATCTGTCCGCCGGAACCGCCTCGCCACGTCGATGCCCTTCGCCTATCTCAGCCCCGAAGCCCCCTTCGCCATCCTGCTGATGCTCGTGGTCGGGGTGCTGATCTTCAAGCCCCTTCAAGCCTGGCGCCGCTCGCTGGTGAACACCGGCGTGTTCTTCCTCACCTGCCTGCTGGGCGATCTGGCGGCCGGCCTGCTCGAAGGCCACCTGCCCCAGGGCATGGTCCACTGGCTGCGCGAGATGGCGGTGTTCGGCGAAGGCCTGGCGGTGATCCGCTACCTGGGCCTCGCCTTCTTCAACGTGGTGATGCCGCGCATGCGCGTGCAGGTGGCCGGCATCCTCGCCGACATCCTGGTCATCATCACCTACGTGCTGTGGGGCTTCCTGCGCCTCTCGATGGGTGGCGTCGAGTTCAGCCACCTGTTCGCCACCTCGGCGGTGCTCACCGCGGTGGTCGCCATCTCCATGCAGGACACCCTCGGCAACCTGCTGGGCGGCCTCGCGCTGCAGATGGACAACTCCCTCGAGATCGGCGACTGGATCGAGATCAACGACATCTCCGGCAAGGTCACCGACATCCAGTGGCGCTACACCGCCATCCTCACCCGCGACGGCGAGCGGGTGGTCATTCCCAACAGCCACCTGATGAAGAACCGCTACTCGGTGATCTGCAACAAGCGCCAGGGGGTGCCGCTGCAGCGCCGGATCGTCGGCTTCAACGTCGATCTGTCGGTGGCGCCGGCGCGGGTGACCGCGGCCGTGCTCCATGACATCGAGACCGCCCGCATCACCAACGTCAGCCTTGAGCCCGCGCCCCTGTGCCTGCTGATGGATTTCGGCCCCGGTTTCGCCCGTTACCAGCTGCGCTACTGGCTGCTCGACCCGGGCCCCGACGAGGCCACCGATTCCGAAGTGCGCCGCCACGTCCTGGCTGCGCTCCAGCGCGAGGGCATCCGCCTCGCCGTGGCCGACCAGACCATCCACCTGGTCGAGGAGAACAAGGCCCACCGGGAGGAGGTCCGCGCCCGCGAGCTCGAACGCCGCGTCCGCGCCATCTCGGGCATCGACCTGTTTGCCCGCTTCTCCGACGAAGAAAAACTCGAGCTCGCCCACCGCCTGATCGCCGCGCCCTTTGCCAAGGGCGACACCCTGTTCCGCCAGGGCGCCATCGCCCACTGGCTGTACATCATCGCCAGCGGCGAAGCCGAAGCCTGGTGGCAACCGCCGGACGGCGGCCCCCAGCGCCTGATCGACACCCGCGGCCCCGGCAGCGTGTTCGGCGAGCTCGGCCTGATGACCGGCGCCCCGCGCCGCTCCACCGTCATCGCCATCTCCGACATCGAGGCCTACCGCCTCGACAAGGCCGGTTTCGAGCACATCATCCGCGCCCGCCCCGAGCTCGCCGAAGGCATCTCCACCATCCTCAACCGGCGCCTGTCCCGCTTCGACGACCTCGAAAAAGGCTACGCCAAGGACAAGCCCGGCGCAGAATTGCCGCCGTCGTCCGAAGTCGCCGTCCTGCGCAAGAAAATCCGAGAATTCTTCGGCCTCTGAACCCCACCTGCCGCAACCTGATGCCCGCCAACCTCACCGCAGCCCTCGCCCGCGCCCTCGACGCCCGGCGCGACCTCCTCGCCCGCCTGGCCTCGGATCACACCGACGCCTTCCGGCTCTTCCACGGCACCGCCGAAGGCCACCCCGGCCTCACCGTCGACCGCTACGGCAGCATCATCCTCGTCCAGAGCTTCCACGATCCGCTCTCGCCCGCCGCGCTCGAAGCCCTCGAAGCCTTCTACGCCGCGGCCTTCCCCGGCCTCGACCTGTTCTACAACGACCGCAGCCACGCCAACTCGCGCATCGCCAACCCGCTGCCACCCGAGCGCCAGCAGCAGGCCGAAACCCGCCGGGAGTTCTCCGAGCTGGGCGTCAAATATTGGGTGCAGGCCCGCCACGCCGGCCAGGACCCGTGGCTATTCCTCGACCTGCGCGCCGCGCGCCGCCGGGTGATGGCGGAGGCCGTCGGCAAGTCGGTGCTCAACGTCTTCGCCTACACCTGCGGCGTGGGCGTGGCCGCCGCCAAGGCCGGCGCCAGCCATGTGGTGAATGTGGATTTCGCCGAATCCAGCCTCGCCGTGGGCAAGGACAACGCCCGCCTCAACGACCTGCCGATCCGCGTGCGCTTCGTGAAGAGCGACGCCTTCGCCGCCCTGCGCCAGCTCGCCGGCATCGGCCAGCCCAAGATGGTGCGCGGCAAGCGCCTGCCGCCCTTCCCCGAGCTCGCGCCCCACCAGTTCGACGTGGTCTTCCTCGACCCGCCCCGCTACGCCAAGAGCGCCTTCGGCGTGGTCGATCTCATCAACGACTACCCGGCCCTCTTCAAACCGGCACTGCTGTGCACCAAGCCGGGCGGCACGCTGATCTGCTGCAACAACGTGGCGCAGGTGGACCGCGACGCCTGGGCCGAGCAGCTCACCCGCAGCGCCGCCAAGGCCGGCCGGCCGATCCGCGAGATGGAGTGGATCACCCCGGAAGAAGACTTCCCCAGCCTCGACGGCAAGCCGCCGCTGAAGATCCTGCTGATGCGGGTGTAAATCTCCCCGCTGCATTCAAAACAAAAACGGCAACAATCAGGCTTTGATTGTTGCCGTTTTTGCGTCAAATGCGGTTCTGGTTACTTACCCGCGTCGGCCTCCGGCTCATCCGGCGCGTTGGCATCGACTTCGCCGGCCGCCTTGGCCGCCGCCTTCGCAGCCATCGCCTCGGCGTGGGCTTCCAGCATCAGCTTGCGGGTTTCCGGTGACTCCAGGCTCACCCGGCCGATGGCGCCGTCGCGGTAATCCTGCAGCAGGATCAGCGAGGCCTTCTCGATGTCCAGCCCGCCGCCCTTGAGCAGGCAGCCGCGGCGGCGGGCGATGGCTTCCACCAGCCCCGGGCCGTCCAGCCCGGCAACCGCGATCTTGTAGCGCGCAGCAACCAGCGCCGGGTAGCGGGCCAGCAGCACGTCGCCCAGGAAGTTGGCCACTGCCTCGTCGATCACCGCGTTGCGGCCGATGGCGTGGCTCGCCGCCAGCATGTAGCCGTCCGAGTCGAACTCGATCTTCGGCCACATCATCCCCGGCGTGTCGATCAGCGACGCGGTGGGCGACAGATCCAGCGCCTGCTGGCTCTTGGTGACGGCCGGCTCGTCGCCCACCTTGGCCACCTTCTTCTTGAGCAGGGCGTTCATCAGCGTGGATTTGCCCACGTTGGGGATGCCCATGATCATCATCCGCAGCGGCTTCAGGCGGTCGTTGCGGTGCGGCGCCAGGGGCCGGCACAGGCCCACCACCTTGGCCACGTCACCGGGCTTCTTGCACGACAGTGCCACCGCCGTCACGCCCTTCTGGGCGTTGTAGTACGCCAGCCAGCGGGCGGTGACGTCCGGATCGGCCAGATCGGCCTTGTTCAGGATCTTCAGGCAGGGCCGCTGACGATGGACGCGCAGCTCGCGGATCATCGGGTTGCTGCTCGCCTCGGGCAGGCGCGCGTCGAGCACCTCGATCACCACGTCGATGCGTTCCATGCTCTCCGCCGCCTTCTTGCGGGCGGAAGTCATGTGTCCGGGAAACCACTGGATAGCCATGGGCGTGCGTTGAATCAATGAAAACCCGCCATTATCAGGGCAAAATGGCGACCCTCGAAGGAAACTCTGCCCGAAAGCTCCCCATGGACCACGAACAAGTCATTGCTGAAACCCGCGACTGGATCGAAAAGGCCGTCATCGGCCTCAACCTGTGCCCGTTTGCCAAGTCGGTCTACGTGAAGAACCAGGTGCGGATCGTGGTGAGCAGCGCCCGCCACATCGACGCTTTCCTCGAAGATCTCGACCGCGAGCTCGACCACCTGGCCGAGGTCGATCCCGAAGTCACCGACACCACGCTCCTGATCCACCCCACGCTGTTCCCCGACTTCCTCGACTTCAACGACGTGCACCAGATCGCCGACGAAGCCGTGACCGAGCACGAGCTCGAAGGCGTCATCCAGATCGCCAGCTTCCACCCCCAGTTTCAGTTCGAGGGCACCGAGCCCGACGACATCACCAACTACACCAACCGCGCGCCCTACCCCACGCTGCACCTGATCCGCGAAGCCAGCCTCGACAAGGCCGTCGAAGCCTTCCCCGACGCCGAGATGATCTACGAGCGCAACATGGAAACCCTCAGCAAGATGGGCATCGCCGGCTGGATGGCGCTGGGCATGGCCCACACCAAGCGCAATGGCTAAGCGCAACCCCGCCGCCCCGGTCGCGCCTGCGCCCGCGCGCCACCCGGAGATCCGCAAGGGCCAGTCGATCGAGCTGCTCAAGGAGCTCCACATCCTCACCCGCGACGGCCAGCTCAACCAGGACAGCCGGCGCAAGCTCAAGCAGGTCTATCACCTCTACCAGTTCATCGAGCCGCTGCTCGACGAGGTGATCGCCGGCGGCGGCGAACTCACCCTCGCCGACCACGGCGCCGGCAAGTCGTACCTCGGCTTCATCCTCTACGACCTGTTCCTGAAGGCCCGCGACGCCGGCACCGTGTACGGCATCGAAACCCGCCGCGAGCTGGTCGAGCGCTCCCGCACGCTCGCCGAAAAACTGGATTTTCCGCGGATGCAGTTTCTCGATCTGTCGGTCGAGGAATCCACCCGCTCCAATCTGCTGCCCGAGCGCATCGACGTGGTGACCGCGCTCCACGCCTGCAACACCGCTACCGACGACGCAATCCAGTTCGCCCTCGCCAAAGAGGCGAAGTTCGTGGTGCTGGTGCCGTGCTGCCAGGCCGAGGTCGCCAGCGTGCTGCGCAAGAACAAGAACGCCAGCTTCGGCAAGACGCCGCTGTCCGAAATCTGGCGCCACCCGATCCACACCCGCGAATTCGGCAGCCAGCTCACCAACGTGCTGCGCTGCCTGCAGCTCGAAGCCCACGGCTACCAGCTCACGGTGACCGAACTCGTCGGCTGGGAGCACTCCATGAAGAACGAGCTGATCATCGCCAAGCGCACCGGCCAGCCCCGCAAGAACGCCATGGAACGCCTCGAGGCGATCCTCGACGAGCTCAACCTGGGCGAACTTCGGAGCCGCTTCGCGTGCTGAGCGTCACCCTCGCCGCGGCCGTAGCGGTGGCGCTGGCGCTGGCCCCGCGCCTGCCCCGCGTACGCCAGCGTTACGACGACACCGCGCTGACGCCCATCGATGGCGCCGCCGACCGCCGCGACAACCCGGCCCTCACGCGCCAGCTCGCCGACTGGGCTGCCCAGGGCGCCGGCAACGGCGCGACGCTGCTG
>NZ_BSPX01000071.1:0-27063 GCF_030161255.1 Zoogloea oryzae | reverse complement strand
CGTGCCCGGGGCCGCTGCCGGCGCCGGTGGCGGGCGGCACGATCAGCCTTGCCGAGGTGGTCAAGCGCGCCTTGTGCCGCGATCCGCGCACCCGCGCGGCGTGGGCCGAGAGCCAGCTTCAGGCAGCCCGGCTGGGTGCGGCGCGGGCCGCTTATCTGCCGACCATCAACGCCACGCTCTCGCGGGCGAAGACTGGCCAGACGATTGCCCAGGGCGGCAGCACGGCGCGCAACGACGGCTCAAGCCGCGTCGCCCAGTTCGACCTCGCCTGGAACCTGTTCGACTTTGGCCAGCGCGAGGCCAACGTGGACAGCGCCCGCCAGACTCTGCTGGCCGCCGTCGCCAGCCAGAACCTGGGCGTGCAGACGGTCTTCCTCGACGCCGCCAACGCCTATTTCGCGCTCCTCAGCGCCCAGGGGGAGCTGGCGGTGGCCCAGGAGGTGGAGCGCATCAACCTGCAGAGCTTCATGTCGGCCGAGGCCAAGCACGCCGCCGGGGTGGGCGACCTGACCTCCAAGCTGCAGACCCAGACCGCCTTCGCCCAGGCCGTGCTGGCCCGGGTGCGGGCCGAAGGCACGCTGGCCAACGCCCGCGGCCGGCTGGCGGTGGCGATCGGCGAATCGCCGGATCGCCCGCTGGCGGTGGATGCGGACGACGCCCGGCTGCCGGATACGAGCTTCGTGAAGGGCGTGGGGAAGATGCTCGAACTGGCCCAGGCCGGCCATCCGGAGCTCGCCGCGGCCCGCGCCCGGCTGGCGGCCGCCCGGTCGCGCATCGCGGTGGCCGAGCGGGCCTACCTGCCGACCCTCAGCGTGGCGGCGAGCCGCAGCCACACCGGACGTGACTTCAGCGCCGATCTGCCCGACATCGCCCAGCGCGACCGCAGCGTGGCGCTGCAACTCTCGGTGCCCATCTTCGACGGCTTCTCGCGCCACTACCAGACCCGCGCCGCAAAGGCCGAGTTCGATCTGGCGTCGGCAGATCTGCAGAGCGTCGAACAGAAGGTGGCGCTGGAAGTGTGGCAGGCCTGGCAAGGTCTGCAGAGTGAGACCCAGGCGCTGGGCAGCACCGAGAAGCTCCTCGGCTATGCCACCAAATCGCTGGAGGTGGCCCAGGGGCGCTTCAAGGCCGGCGTGGGCTCCACGCTGGAGCTGCTGGAGGCCCAGCGGGCGATGGCCGACGCGGCCCAGCAGCGCATCAACACCCTGGCCACCTGGCGGGCGACGCGGCTGCGGCTGGCGGCCAGCCTGGGGCGGATCGGGTTCTGGAGCGTGCGCTGAAGGCGCGTGCCGCCCGGACGGGCAGCACGCGGGGCGGTGCTTACTGGGCGCCGAACTTCACGTTCACGCCGGCGATGAACAGGGTGTCGTTCTGCTTGGCCGGCGACGTGGCGAGGCTGTCGTAGCGGTCCTGGAAGCTGAGCGTCAGGTTCATCGTCTTGTTCATGGCCACGGCCAGGCCCGCGTCGAAGATCGCGCGGTATTCGCCGGTGTCACGCAGGTTGGGGAACAGCACCAGGCGCTGGCGGAAGCTGGTGGTGTCGGTGAGGCGGTGGGTGGATTCCTCGCCGAGGATCAGCTCGGGGCTGCTGTAGTTGCGGCGGCTGTCGCCATCGATGATCACGCCCGGGGACATGTAGCGGTCCGCCTTGTAGGCCACACCGCCGAAGACGTCCCAGGTGGTGTCGGCGCTCTTGATGACGTGGTAGCCCAGGCCGCCGCTCAGCACACCGCGGAGGGCGAGGTGCTTGAGCTGGTCGTGTTCCAGATCGAGGCCACCGAAGCCGAAGACGCGCTCGTTCAGGTTGTGGTCGTAACGGGTGCCGGCACGCCACATGTTGGCGGTGGTGGTGGTGTCGTCATTCTTCTTCGACTGGGCGAACAGGGCCTGGCCGTACACCGACAGCTTGTCCACGGCGGTGACGCGGGCAGCGTCCACCACCAGGTTGAGGCTGCTGTTGCGGGCGTTGCCGGTGGACATGGACATGCCGGCGCCACCCGCGCCGCGCCACTGGCCATCGGCCGGAGGGGCGTCGGCAAAGGCGCTGCCGCAGGCCAGCAGGGAGGCGATACCCAGCACGGAAATTTTGTTCATCGTTGTTATCCTTTCTTGCGAGTTGAGCCCGAAACGGGACCGCCGCAGGATAGGAGGGGGCGCCGGGATGCCCTGTGGCAACGTCTGCAAGGCAGACAAAAGTTTGCAAAACATGCTGCCATCTGCCGTTAAATGTCGTAAAAAACCCGGCTGCGCCACAGGGCGGAGCCGGGTTTCGACATCGGGCGGCGCGGGCCGCCGGCAGATGCTCAGTCCTTCTTCATGGGGCAGGTGTTCATGCCCAGCAGCGGATAGACCGGGCAGAAGCCGGTGAGGCCGGTGGCCAGCGGCACGACGCCGATCCACGCCCACACGGGGCCGCCGAGGGCCGCCCAGGCCACCAGCGCCACACCGGCGCCAATCCGCAAAACCTTGTCGATACCGCCCACATTCGTTTTCATGATGGCCTCCTGGCGCACTGGTTAGTTGAGTGAGCGTATTTCAGCATCTGCTGATGGGGGCGTCTGTAACCAAGGTTACATAGCCGCCGGATGGCGGATCAGCCGCCGGCAACCCGGCGCAGGCCGGCCGGGTCGAGGATCTCGATCTGCTCCCGCGACAGGGCGACGAGGCCCTGGGCGGCGAAGTTCTTGAGGAGCCGCGAGACGATCTCGCGCACGCTGCCCAGCTCGTCGGCGAGCTGCTGGTGGGTGGTGTGCAGGCGCTGGCCCTTGCCCAGCAGCAGCGCGGCGAGGCGCTGGTCGAGCTTGCGAAAGGCGACTTCCTCGATCAGCTGCATGAGATCGGCGATGCGCTCGGAGAACAGCTGGAACACGAAATCCCGGAACGCCGGCTCGGCCAGCAAGGCCTGGAAATCAGCGCTGGGCAGCACCAGCAGGGTGGTGTCGGTCTCGGTAATGCCGCGGGCGTTGTAGGGCGTGTGGCCGAGCAGGCAGGCCGAGGAGATCACGCAGGTTTCGCCCGGGGCGACCCGGTAAAGCGGCAGCTCACGCCCGTTGGGGGCGGCCTTGACGACGCGGATGCTGCCGTCGATCACGAAGGGGAAGCCCTGGCACGACTGGCGCTCGTCGAACACCGGCGTGCCCGGCGGCAGCTGCATCTTCCGGGCGCGCTCGATCAGGCGCTGGCGGGCGGCCTCGGGCAGCGCGGCGAGGATCGGGTAGAGGGCGGGGAGCGTGGCCGGCAGGGCGTCGGTGCTCATGGCTCAGGCAAACTCGACGATCACGGGGGCGTGATCCGAGGGGCGTTCGAGCTTGCGCGGGGTCTTGTCCACCACGCAGGCGGTGCACTTTTCGGCCAGCGGGGGCGACACCAGCAGGTGGTCGATGCGCAGACCGAAGTTGCGGCGGAAGGCCATCATCCGGTAATCCCACCAGGAGAAGCTCTTTTCGGGCTGCTCGAAGAGCCGGAAGGCATCCACGAGGCCAAGCCCCAGCAGCGCCTTGAAGGCGTCGCGCTCGGGCACCGAGACGTGGATCTCGTGTTCCCAGTCCGGGTGGGCGTCGCGGTCTTCCGGGGCGATATTGTAGTCTCCGGCCAGCACCAGCCGGGGCGTGACGAGCAGCTCGGCCCGCAGCCAGCCGGTGAGGGCTTCGAGCCAGGCCATCTTGTAGGCGAACTTGTCGGAACCCACCGCCTGGCCGTTGGGGAAGTAGCCGCATACGATGCGCACGCCATCGAGCGTGCCGGCGATGATGCGCTTTTGTTCGTCGGCAAAACCGGGGATGTCGAAGCTCACGTCGGCCAGCGGCTGGCGGGTGAGGATGGCCACGCCGTTGTAGGTTTTCTGGCCATTGAACTGGGCCTGGTAGCCGGCGGCTTCGATCTCGGCCAGCGGGAAGGCCTTGTTCTCGCACTTGAGCTCCTGCAGGCACAGGGCGTCCGGCTGGTTGGCGGCCAGCCAGTCGAGCACGTGGGGCAGGCGGACCTTGAGGGAGTTGACGTTCCAGGTGGCGATCTTCATGCGGGGCGCTCGGCTGCGGATTGGGGCGCCCAATGATACCTGCTGCGGATGCCGCCCGTGGCGCCCGGCGTGGGCCGGGCGGCGTGGCTAGAAGCGGATTGCCAGGCCGGCGGTGGCGCCCACGGCGCGGGCGTCGTTGAGGTTGCTGCGGTCGGTGCGCAGGCTGGCGTAGAAGGGGCCGTAATGTACGGCGGCGCCGGCGCTCTTGAAGCGGGCTTCGTAGGAGACGCGCAGCAGCAGGCCGTCCGCGCGGCCCCAGCTGGCGTTGGCTTCGGGGAGGATCAGCCCGCGGGTGGCGGCGAGGCCCGCGCCGACGCTCCAGCCCGGCTGGCTCCATTCGACGGCGGCGGCGGCCTTGGGCTTGAGCTGCAGGGTGTAGTCCCGATAGCGGTTGGTGCCGGTGATCTTGGCGACCGCCGAGGGGCTGTTGAACTGCAGCGGCCAGCTGGCGTTGTTGAAGTCCTGGGTGAGCTGGGGCACGTTGTTCCAGCGCAGCTGGCCGAACAGGTCGGTCAGGGCGGCGCTGACCCGCAGGTCGTCCCGGGGGCGCCACTGGAGGCCGAGGTCGATGGCCCGGCCCCAGCCGTTGTCGGTCTGCTCGCGGGTGGCGGGGGCGAAGTCGTTGAGGTCGGCTCGGTCGGGCGAGGTGTAGTCGAGCCCGGTGTAGAGGAGTTCGCGGCGGCCATTGACGGTGGCCACGCCGCCGCCGCTGACGGCGGTGCCGCTGACCTTCTCGACCCGCAGGGTGCCGGCCTTGAGCAGATTGACGGCGGCGCCGACGGTGAGCCGCTCGCTCATCGCGCCGGCCCAGGCGAAGCGCAGGCCGTCGGCGCTGTAGCCCTTGAAGCGGTAGTTGAGGTTGTAGTGGCCGCTCTGCGCGAGGAGGCTGTCGGGGTCTTCGAAGGCGGCGTAGATGCGCACGGTGTCGCGGTTGCCTTCGCCCAGCGCATCGACCCGCTTGAAGGTGCCGAACGTCCAGCCGCCGTACGACTGGCTGACTTCGGCGCGGCCGAAGCCGACGGCGAGGTTGCGGCCCGGGCGGGGCGTGGGCGCGTCGCGCCAGGTTTCGGCGATGCGGTGGGCGGGCACGAAGTCGTCGGCGGCAAAGCCGGTGGCGGTGGCGCGAAAAGTGGCGCGGGTGTCGATGACGGCCGGGTTGGTGATGGCCATCAGGTCGGCGGCGTCGGCGAGGGCCAGCGCGGGCAGGCAGGCGAGGCCGAGGATGAGCAGCTTGCGCATGGGCAGGGTGGATCCAGGCGGGACAAAAAAGCGGGCGCCAGGCGCCCGCTCGATGGGGTGGATGGGCGGAAGACCTCAGATCAGCGATTCATAGGTGCCGTCGATGAAGCTCGCACGCTGGTTGCTGATCGAGCCGAGGCTGGTGCCATCGGCATTTTTGATCGTGCCAGATTTTGCGCTGGCGACATAGGTCAGCGTGATGCCGTTGCTGTTCTTGATCTCCCAGTTGAAGCCGTCGGTGACCGGGGTGGCCTTGCCGGTGAGGCTCAGGCCGTTGAGGCCGGTCAGGGTGAATTCACCCTTCGGGCTGGCGTAGCCGTCGGTGTTGGTGACGGACAGGGTGAGGCCGATGCCGGTGACGCCGGCCGACTTGTAGGCGGTGCCGTTGAAGCCGATGGTGACCTTCACGAAGTTGCTGGCGGAGTCGTCCAGGTTGCCGTTGTAGGCGCTCTGGTCCTGGCTGGCGGTGAGGGTGCCTTCGAGGAACTTGAAGGGCGTGGCGGTGCTGATGTCGGTGAAGCTGCCCACGAAGCGCGCGCTCTTCGGCGACACGTTGCCGTCGAGGGAGGTGGTCAGGTCGCTGACTTCCAGGCTGCCGTCGAAGCGGTGGTGCGGGCCGGTGAGGGCGCCGACGAGCTTGGCGGTTTTTTTGGCTTCATCCGCAGTGAATTCGGTGACCGCGACCTTGAGGGTGCTGGTGGTGCCGTCGCTCTTGAGGGTGTCGAGGGTGCCGCTGCCCGACCAGAGCTGGGTGCCCTTGGTGCCGCTGTAGGTGAAGCTGGTGTCGATGGCGGTGCGGGCGCCGTCGGCGGTCATCGGGTAGAAGTTGCCCTTGAGGGTGTTCTTGCCGGTGAGGTCGCGGCTCATGGTGCCGGTGAGGCCGCTGAGGGCGGTGCTCACGTTGGTGGTGAGGTCGCGGGTGTGGGTGACTTCCCAGGTCACGCTGACGCCGTCGGCGCCCGGGCGCAGGAGTATGCGGTAGCCCTTGCCGGTTTCGGGCGAACGCACCAGGCACACCACTTCTGTCGGCGCGGTGGCGGCGGTGAAACCGCAGGAGCCGGTGTTGTTGTGCACCGAAGTGGCGGAGCCGAGGTAGATCTGTTCGACGGCATTCACCATCAGGGTGAGGTTGTCGAAGGTCTTGGTGACGTCGACGCCGTTCTGGAAGTCGGCCTTCAGGGCGGCGTTCTGCTTGTCCAGGCTGCCGGTGCCAGCGTTGTTGGAGATCGACAGGATGCTGGTGCGCAGGTCGGCGAAGATCTGCTTGGCCTGCTGCAGCGAGGTGCCGGCGGCGAGGGCGGTGCGGGCCTGCTCCTTGGCTGCGGTGGTGTCGGTGGTGAGGCTGGTACCGGTTGCGATTTCCTCGAGGCTGGCCTTGGCCGTGTCGTCGGCGTACTTGGTGACGGTGGCGGCGAGGCCGGCCTGCAGCCGGGTGTTGTCGATGCTGTCGAGGGTGCCGTCCTTCAGGTCGTCGGCGAGGGTGGCGGCGAGATCGGCGGCGTTGGACGACAGGCTGCTGGCAACCTCGGCGAGGGCTGCGAGCTTGGCGGCGAGCTTGCCGGCTTCGGTGCTGTCGAGGGTCTTGCCGCTGCTGCTGTTGAGCAGGGTGGGCGGCGCGAACATGTCGCCGACCTGGAACATCACCTGGACGGTGGCGTTTTCCTGCTTGATGGTGTCGGTGGTGGCGCCGGCGGTGAGGGCGGTGCCGGAGGTGTCGAGCACCTTGCTGGCCGCGAGGTTGGTGAGGATGTTCACGCCCATGTCCTGGCGGATGTTGTCCACGACGGCGGCTAGCTTCTTGGTGGGGCCGAAGGGCTTGTCGGTGCCGCTGGCTTCGTCGAAATAGGTGCAGGTGTCGGAGCCCTTGACGGTGGCGATCACCGCGCCGGTGTAGCTGCTGATGGGGATGACGGCCTTGCCGTTGGTCCCGACGGTGGCAGAGCCGAGGGCTTCGCCGGTGCTCTTTCGCAGTTCGACGGTACAGCCCGTGGAGAACTGGCCGAGGGACGGGGTGACGGTGACATCCACCGAGGCGGGCGTGGTGGTGGTCGTGCTGCTGGAACCGCCGCCGCCTCCGCCGCAGGCTGCAAGGGTGACTGCGCCAGCGACGGCGAGGGCAACGGGGGAAAGTCGAACGGCCATTGATTCTTCTCCTTACTGAAAATCAGATTTGTTGGTTTTGTTGATTTTGCAAGAAGAGTTTTACGGCCGATATCCATTCGACTTGAGGGAGCGGGCGATGCTTTTTGCGTGATGCCAGAGCGGGGACCCGCGTGCTTCATGGCGCTTGGCGCAGTGCTCGGGGCCGACAGGGGGCGTGGGGTGCCCGCCTGCCGGCGTGCCGTACAAACGGCGCCGGGGGCGTCAGATCAGCGATTCGTAGGTGCCGTCGATGAAGCTGACACGCTGTTTGCTGATGGTGCCGAGGACGGTGCCGTCGGCATTCCTCACGGTGCCCGACCCGGCCGCGGTGCCATAGCTGACGGTGATGCCGTTGCTGTTCTTGATCTCCCAGACCCAGCCGGTGGGGGTCTGGGTGGCCTTGCCGGTGAGGGCGAGGCCGTTCAGCCCGGTGAGGCTGAACTCGCCGCGCTGGCTGGCGGGGCCGTCGGCGTTGGTGGCGGAGAGGATCAGGCCGATGCCGGTGACGCCCGCCGACTTGTAGGCGGCGCCGGTAAAGCCCAGGGTCTGGCGGATGTAGTTGGTGGCGCTCGGGGCGAGATCGGCGTTGAAGGCGCTCAGGTCCTGGCTGTAGTTGACGGTGCCTTCGAGGAACTTGAAGGGGGCCGCCGGGTTGGAGATGTCGGTGAAGCTGCCGACGAGGCGGCCGTTCTTCGGCTCGGTGGTGCCGTCGAGGGCGACGGTCGGCGTGCCGATCTCGAGGTTGCCGTCGAAGCGGTGGTGGGGGCTGATGAGGCTGCCGACGAAGCGCGAGGATTTGGTGCCCTGGTTGCCGGCGGCGTCGCTGACGACGACCTTGAGAGCGCTGCTGCCGTCGCCCTTGAGGGCGTCGAGGCTGCCGCTGCCGGCCCACACCTGGGCGGCATCGCGGCTGCCGTCGTAGGTGAAGCTGAAGCTCGCCACGGTGCGGGTGCTGTCGCCGGTCATCGGATAGAAGTTGCCAGATGCGGTGTAGCGGCCGGCGGCGTCGCGGGTGAGGGTGCCGGTGAGGCCCGTGAGGGGCGTGCTGGCGCCGGTTTCAAGGCTGCGGACGCGGGTGAATTCCCAGGTGACGCCGTTGGCGGTGGGGCGGACGGTGGCGTGATATTCGCGCTTGGTGCGGCTCGCGATGAAGGTGCATTCGAAGTACTTGGCGGTGAACGGATACGGAATCATGCAGGTGCTGTTGCCGCTGCTGACCTGCGGGCCACTGGGGTTGGGCAGCATGTCGGCAGCCCAGGCCATCAGCGAGAGGTGGTCGATGACCAGCACGGCATCCACGCCATGCTGGAAGTCGCCCTGCATGAGCGCGTTCTGCTGGTCGAGGGAGCCGGTGCCGGCGTCGTTGGCGATGGACAGGATGCTGGTGCGCAGGTCGGCGAAGATCTGCCGGGCCTGCTGCAGCGAGGTGCCGGCGGTGAGGGCGGTGCGGGCCTGCTCGCGGGCGGTGGCTGCGTCGGTGACGAGGTGGGTGTTGGCGGCTGCGTCGGTGAGGCTGGCCTTGGCGGAATCGCTGGCGTACTTGCCGATGGCGGCGTCGAGGCCGGCCTGCATGCGGCTGGAGTCGATGCTGTCGAGGCGGCCGTCCGTCAGGTCGTCGGCGAGGTGGCTGGCGAGGCTGGCGACGCCCATCGACAGGCCGCTGGCGACTTCGGCCAGCGCGGCGAGGCGGGTGGCGAGGCGCCCGGATTCGGTGTTGTCGAGCACCTTGCCGCTGCCGCGGTGGATCAGGACGGGCGTTGCGAACATGTCGCTCACCTGGAACATCACCTGGACGGCGGCGTTTTCCTGTTTGATGGTGTCGGCGGTGACGCCGCTGGCGAGCGAACCTCGGGAGGTGTCGAGCACGCGGGTGGCGGCGAGGTTGGTGAAGATGTTGATGCCGAATTCCTGGCGCAGGTTATCGACCACCGCGCTGATCTGGCTGCTGGCGTAGAAGGGCTTGTCGGTGCCGCTGGCTTCGTCGAAATAGGTGCAGGTGGGCGAGCCCTTGACGGCGGCGATCACCGCGCCGGTGTAGCCGCTGACCGGGATGACGGCCCTGCCGTTGATGCCGACGCTGGCGGTGCCCAGCACTTCGCCGGTGGACTTGCGCAGTTCGACGGTGCAGCCGGGGGAAAACTGGCCGAGGGATGGGGTGACCGTGACGTCCACGGATGCGGGCGTGGACGCCGGGGTGCTGCTGCTGCCGCCACCACCGCCGCCGCCGCCGCAGGCCGAGAGGGTGAGGGCGCCACCGAGGGCGAGGACAAGGGGAGTGAGTCTGGGAGCCATCCGTTCTTCCTGTGGTGAAAACCGTTGCTATTGATATCGGGTAGTCGAATTGCAAGGTTATCATGCAATCCACCTACTGTGGATATCGACAGTGGGTTTTTCTTGTGCTGGACGGAATGTCGCCAGACAGCAGGCGAGCGCACCCGGCCTGCGGCGCGAGGCGGCAGGCGGGGGCGGATTGGCGGGAGGCTAGCGTTTGCCGGCGGGGTAGCCGGCGTTGTCGAGGAGGCCGTTCCAGGCGGAGGCGGCGAAGCCCATTTCGGTTTCGCGGCCGACGGTGAGGGTCGGCACGAAGGGCTCCTTGCCGAAGCGGGTCTTGAAGGCGGCCACGTCTTCGGCGGTTTCGAGTTTGGTCTCGGAGAACGGCACGCCGCGCTGGTTGAGCAGGGCGCGGCCATCGTCGCAGGGCTTGCCGCATTCGCGGCCGGTGTAGAGGGCGACCGGGTAGGTTTCGGCGGCCTTGCGGGTGGCAAAGGGCAACTGGGCGTTGCCCTTGTTGGGCTGGACCTTGCGCTCCTCGAACTTCTTGACCTCCTGGGGGGGAGGCTGGTCGCTGTATTGCACGCGGCCGTCCTTGTCCACCCAGCGATAGGCGGCCTGGGCCGCGGCCGGCAGGGCCGCGGCGAGGAGCATCAGGGTGAGGAGGCGTCGGCTTGTCATGAGGTCACCATCCCGCTGTGGCGCAGGAGGGCGTCCACCTGCGGTTCGCGGCCGCGGAAGGCCTTGAAGGAGTCGAGCGCCGGCCGGCTGCCCCCGACGGCCAGGATCTCGTTCCAGAAGCGCTCGCCGGTCTCGGCGTCGAGCACGCTGCCCTTGGGGCGGCCGCTCTCCTCGAAGGCGGCGAAGGCGTCGGCGGAGAGCACTTCGGCCCACTTGTAGCTGTAGTAGCCCGCCGCGTAGCCGCCGGCGAAGATGTGGCTGAAGCTGTTGGGGAAACGGTGCCATTCCGGCGGCACGAGCACGGCGACTTCCTTGCGCACCTCGGCGAGCAGGTCCATCACGTGCTGGCGGGACGGGTCGAAATCCATGTGCAACAGCAGGTCGAACAGCGAGAACTCCAGCTGGCGGACGGTCTGCATGCCGCTCTGGAAGTTCTTGGCGGCGAGCATCTTGTCGAAGAGTTCGCGCGGCAGCGGGGCGCCGGTGTCCATGTGGGCGGTCATCTCGCGCACCACGTCCCATTCCCAGCAGAAGTTTTCCATGAACTGGCTGGGCAGCTCGACGGCGTCCCATTCCACACCGTGGATGCCGGAGACGGCCAGGTCATCCACCCGGGTGAGCAGGTGGTGCAGGCCGTGGCCGGCTTCGTGGAAGAGGGTGATCACGTCGTCGTGGCTGAAGGTGGCGGGTTTGCCGCCCACCGGGCCAGGGAAGTTGCACACCAGATAGGCGACCGGCGTCTCGATGCCGTTGCCGATGCGCCGGCGGGTGATCGCCGAATCCATCCAGGCGCCGCCCTTCTTGGTGTCACGGGCGTAGAGGTCGAGGTAGAACTGGCCGATGAGCTGGCCGTCGCGTTCGATGCGGAAGAAGCGTACGTCCGGGTGCCACACGGGGCCGGTGTCGGGCTTGATGTTCACCTGGTAAAGGCGCTCGACCACCTTGAACAGGCCGTCCAGCACCTTGGGTTCGGGCAGGTATTCCTTCACCTCCTGCTCGGAGAAGGCGTACTGGGCGACGCGCAGCTTCTCGGAGACATACGAGGCATCCCACGGCTCCAGCGGGTCGAGCCCCAGCTCGTCCTTGGCGAAGGCCTTGAGTTCGGCCAGGTCGCGCTCGGCGAAGGGCTTGGCCTTGACGGCGAGCTCGCGCAGGAAGCCGAGCACCTGCTCGGTGGATTCGGCCATCTTGGGCACCAGCGAGACGTCGGCGTAGTGGCGGTAGCCGAGCATCTTCGCCTCTTCGGCGCGCAGGGCGAGGATCTGCTTGATGAGCGGGCCGTTGTCCCATTCGGGCTTGCTGTAGCCGTTATCCACCTCGGCGGCGCGGGTGGCGTAGGCGCGATAAAGCGTCTCGCGCAGGCTGCGGCTGTCGGCGTACTGCATCACCGGGAGGTAGGACGGCATCTTGAGGCCGAACTTCCAGCCCTCCACGCCGGCCTTCTCGGCGGCTTCGCGGGCGGCGGCGATCACGTCGGCGGGCAGGCCGGCGAGCTCGGATTCATCGGTGACCACGTGGCTGTAGGCGTTGGTGGCGTCGAGGATGTTCTCCGAGAACTTGGCGCCGAGGCCGGCGAGTTCTTCCTGGATGGCCTGGAAGCGGGGCTTCTGGTCGTCGGGCAGCTCGGCGCCGGAGAGGCGGAAGCCGCGCAGTTCGTTGTCGATGATGCGCTGGCGGGCCGGGCTGAGGGTGGCAAAGGCCTCGCTATTCCGGATCGATTTATATTTTTCAAAAAGCTTAAGGTTTTGCCCTAATTCGGCGTAAAAACGGGTGACCTCGGGCAGCATGACGTTGTAAGCCTCGCGCCATTCGGGCGTGTCCATCACGCTGTGCATGTGTGCGGCAATGCCCCAGGCGCGGCCGAGACGCTCGCCATCGTTTTCGATGGGTTCGACGAAGTTGTCCCAGGTGGGCGGCGTGGGGTCGTCCTGCAGGCGCGCGATGGTGGCGCCCAGGGCGTCCAGCAGGCTGCGCACGGCGGGTTCGACGTGGGCCGGCTCGATCGCGTCGAAGCGCGGCAGGCCGGAAAGATCGAGAAGGGGCGAGGTGGCTGGCGTTGTGGTCATGGCTGTCGGGGCGTGTTCGATTGAATGGTTTTATTGTGCCGAATTCCGGGCGGGGTGTCGCCTATGCTGCGGATAGGCACGTATGTCTGACATGGGGTTGTATGAATTGGTTTGAAAGGGGCACGGTGTGACCGACAAGGCGTTGAATCTCACGGAGCAGGCCTTCCTGCACACGATTTCCCAGGAACTCGAGGAAGGCGAGCTGCGCTTTCCGACGTCAATGGAAGTGACGATGCGGGTGCTCGAGGCGCTCGACGATCCGGACATGGATCTGGGCCGGATGTCATCGATGGTGGCGGCCGAGCCGCTGCTGGCGGCGCGTACCGTGGCGCTGGCCAACTCGGCCTGGTACAACCCGGGCGGCCGGCTGGTGACCGACGTGCCGAAGGCGCTGGTGCGCATCGGCTTCGGCAAGCTGCGGGCGCTGGCGATGGCGGTGGCGGCCGAACAGCTGATCCACCGGGATGTGCTGGGGCCTTTCCAGCCGATGATCCGCAAGCTGTGGGCGCACTGCGTGGACGTGGCGGCGACGGCTTCGGTGCTGGCGCGCAAATGCACCAAGCTGGATCGGGATGCGGCTTTCTTCGCTGGCATGGTGCACGACATCGGCCAGTTTTTCCTGCTCGCTCGGGTGTGGGAATACCCCGAGATGCTGAAGGAGGACAGCCCGCTGTCGGATCTGGTGCGGGTGTGGCACGCGCCGATCGGCCGGGCGGTGCTGGCGGCGATGAACATGCCCCAGGAGCTGGTGGATGCGGTGGACGACCCCGAGCTTTACGGGGGCGTGTGGCCGCCGGACTGCATCCCGGATCTGATCTTCGTGGCCAACCTGATCGCCGAGACGCCCAACCCCTTCTCGCCGGAGCCCGAGGATCTGCGCCACGGCCTCGCCAAGGCGGCGACCCTGGGGCTGGACGAAGTGCGGCTGGCCGAGGTGCTGGCCGAGTCGGAGGAGGAACGGAAGGCGCTGACCGACTTGTTCAACGTGGTCTGAGCGCGTGCTGCCCTTGAAACGAAACAACCCGCCGGAAGGCGGGTTGTTGCTTTGTGGGGCCGGAAGAACGCGGCCGGTCAGAGGGTCTGGCCGGTGAGCTTTTCGTAGGCTTCCACGTACTTGGCGGCGGTGCGCTCGATGACTTCGGCGGGCAGCTTGGGGCCGGGGGCGACCTTGCCCCAGTCGAGGGTCTCGAGGTAATCGCGCACGTACTGCTTGTCGTAGCTCGGGGGGCTGATGCCCACGGCGTAGCTGTCGGCGGGCCAGAAGCGGGAGGAGTCCGGCGTCAGGGCTTCGTCGATGAGGTGCAGGGTGCCGGCGGCGTCGATGCCGAACTCGAACTTGGTGTCGGCGATGATGATGCCGCGGGTGGCGGCGTAGTCGGCGGCCTGGGTGTACAGGGCGATGGCGGCGTCACGGGCTTCGGCGACGAGCTGGGCGCCGGTCTTGCCGGTGCCCTTGAGGGCGTCGGCGAGGAGGGCGTCGGTGCGGGCCTGGGCCTGCTCGAAGCTGATGTTCTCGTCGTGATCGCCCACGTCGGCCTTGCTGGCCGGGGTGAAGATCGGGGCGGGGAGCTTCTGGGCCTGCTGCAGGCCGGCGGGAAGCTGGATGCCGCAGATGGCGCCGGTGTCCTGGTAGTCCTTCCAGCCGGAGCCGATGACGTAGCCACGCACGACGGCCTCGATCGGCAGCGGGGTGAGGCGCTTGACCACCAGCGCGCGGCCGCGGACCTGCTCGCGCTCGTCGGCGGCGACCACGGTTTCCGGGTCGATGCCGGTGAGCTGGTTGGGGACGATGTGGCCGAGGCGGGCAAACCAGAAGCCGGCCATGGCGGTGAGCACTTGGCCCTTTTGCGGAATCGGATCCGGCAGGATCACGTCGAAGGCCGACAGGCGGTCGGAGGTGACGATGAGCAGCTTGTCGGCGTCGACGGCGTAGATGTCGCGCACCTTGCCGCGGCCCAGGAGGGCCAGGCTGCGGATGGAGGATTCGAAGAGCGGAGTGGTCACGGTCGAAAGTCCGTTGGACAAAACGAGATTATAGCGGTGAGGGGAGGGTGTGACGAGACGCGCACACCCTCCGCGGTGATGGGCTAGTGCCCGGCTTCGGCTTCGGCTTCGGCCAGGTGCTTGCGCATGCGGCGGGTGCCGAGGGCGACGATCAGGGCGATGACCGGGATGGCCGCGGCGGTGAGGCCTTCGGGCGTCAGCGGCTCGATCTGGTGCTTGACGCCCTTGGCGAGGTACTGGACGAGCTGAGAGGCGTAGTAGGTGATCGCCACCACCGACAGGCCCTCGACCGTTTCCTGCAGGTGCAGCTGGAGCTTGGCGCGGCGGTTCATCTGGGCCAGGAGCTCCTGGTTCTGGCGTTCGAGTTCGACCTCGACCCGGGTGCGCAGGAGCTGGCTGTTGCGGGCCACGCGGCTGGAGAGGTCCTCCTGCCGGCGGGCCATGGTGACGCAGGTGTTCATGGCCGGCAGCAGGCGGCGTTCCATGAATTCGTGGAAGGTCGGCAGGCCGGAGATGCGCTGCTCGCGGAGTTCGGCGATGCGCTGCATCACCAGGCTGTGATAGGCCCGGGCGGCGCCGAAGCGGAAGGTGGTGCGGGCCACCGAATGCTCGACCTCGGCGGCCATGGTGGTGAGGTCGGCGAGCACGCTGCGCTCATCCTCGGGCGTGCGGGCGGAGCCGGTGCGGTCCATGAGATCGGCGAGGCGCTGCTCGGCGGTGCCGATCATGCGGCCGACGTCCTTGGCCACCGGGAAGGCCAGCAGGGCCATCAGGCGGTAGGTCTCGATCTCGACGAGGCGCTGCACGGTGCGGCCCGACTGGCGGCGGGTGAGGGACACGTCGATCACCAGGAAGCGCGAGAAGCCGTCTTCGAACAGGAAGTCTGTGAACACCCAGGCGGCGCCGTCGGCCACCTTGGCGCCGACCATCTGGGTGCCGGTGGGCGACAGCTTGGCCATCACGCTCTCGGGCGTCACTTCGGCGGCGGAGCGCAGCTCGACATGGGTGGCGACGATGAGCTTGCCGGGCATCTGGCGCAGCCAGTCCTGGGGCACCACGGCGAGGGCCGAGGTGCTGCCGTCCAGCCCTTCGCCGCGGGCCACCGGGCGGAAGAAGGTGTAGCTGGAGAACTCGTTGTGGAGTTCCCACTTGAGCTGGAAAGTGCCGAAGTCGATCAGCCGGTGGCTGCCTTCGGCGTCGATGGCCTGGCCGAGACGGGTGCCCAGGTCGATCAGGTGCGCGAGCGCGGCGCCGGCGGGCTCGCCGTTGTGGTGCATGGCGAGGTAGCTGATCAGCGTCGGGCTTTCCAGCGGCACCGGCGGGCGGGCGTGGAATTCGTCGTTGAGGGCCTGGCGCAGGTCGTGCTCGGCGAAGTAGTCGGGCAGGGTCATGGTGTCAGGTGAACGGCGCGGGCCGCGAGGCGTGATCGGGCAGCCATCTTGCCGTTACGGCAGATGGGCTGGCAAGGTCGGGGAAACCCGCGCCCGTGGCGGGTGTCACAGCTTGTTGTTGCGGTGCAACATAATCAGCGGATCAGGAGCAGCCCGAGGGTGCCGAGGAGGCCGGCGGCGAGCACCACGAAGCCGATGCCGAGCTGGCGCACGCGGCTGCGGAGCTCTTCGGTGGCGCGGATGAGTTCGGCGTTCTGGGTGGCGAGGGCGGCGAGGAGTTCGGCGCTCTCCTGCTGGCGGGCGCCCACGTCGGCGAGGCGGGCGTCGAGGGCGTCGATGCGTTCGCCGAAGGACGGCGCGCTGCTGGCAGGGGCTTCGGGCGGGGCGGGCTGTGTAGCTTCGCGCTTGCCGACCTTCTGCCACAGCTTGCGGGCGCCCTGGGCGAGCTCGGGCGCCTTGGCGATGACGTCGGTCCAGGGGATGGCGCTGAACAGGGCGGACCAGGGCACGGGCATCGGGGAATGTCTCCAGAAAATGAAACAGGGCCGGAAATCTCCGGCCCTGAGTGTGACACGCGGCGGTGGGCGAAGTGCCCGGCTCGGCCTGGCTTAGCGGATGACCTGGTTCAGGGCGCCGCTCTTGTAGGCTGCGGCGATCTTGTCGAGGCTGATCGGCTTGATCTTGCTGGCGTTGCCTGCGGTGCCGAAGGCTTCGAAGCGGGCCTTGCAGACCAGCTTGGCGGCCTCGCGGGCCGGCTTGAGGAACTCGCGCGGGTCGAACTTGGAGGGGTTCTCGACGAAGAACTTTCGGATCGCGCCGGTCATGGCGAGACGGATGTCGGTGTCGATGTTGATCTTGCGCACGCCGTACTTGATGCCGCGGACGATCTCTTCGACCGGCACGCCGTAGGTTTCCTTCATGTCGCCGCCGTACTCGCGGATGATCTCGAGGAGATCCTGCGGCACCGAGGAGGAGCCGTGCATCACCAGATGGGTGTTGGGGATGCGGGCGTTGATTTCCTTGATGCGCTCGATGGCGAGGATGTCGCCGGTGGGCTTGCGGGTGAACTTGTAGGCGCCGTGGCTGGTGCCGATGGCGATGGCCAGGGCGTCCACGTTGGTCTGGCGGACGAAGTCGGCGGCCTGGTCGGGGTCGGTCAGCATCTGGGAGTGATCCAGCGTGCCTTCGGCGCCGATGCCGTCTTCTTCGCCGGCCTGGCCGGTTTCGAGGGAGCCGAGGCAGCCCAGCTCGCCTTCGACGCTCACGCCGATGGCGTGGGACATCTCGACGACGCGGCGGGTGACGTCCACGTTGTATTCATAGGAGGACGGGGTCTTGCCGTCTTCCATCAGGGATCCGTCCATCATCACCGACGAGAAGCCGGAGCGGATGGCGCCCATGCAGATGGCGGGGGACTGGCCGTGGTCCTGGTGCATCACGACCGGGATGTGCGGGTAGGCTTCGACGGCGGCGTCGATCAGGTGACGCAGGAAGGCTTCGCCGGCGTATTTGCGGGCGCCGGCGCTGGCCTGCATGATCACCGGGCTGTCGGTTTCCGCAGCCGCTTCCATGATGGCCTGGACTTGTTCGAGGTTGTTGACGTTGAACGCGGGCAGTCCGTAGCCGTTTTCGGCGGCGTGGTCGAGAAGCTGACGCATGGAAACGAGGGACATGTGTTTTCTCCGGTGGCCGGTGAGCCCGGCCGGGTGTAGGCGTAAAAAACCGAATTCTAGCGTGCCGGCATGCCGACTGCGAACCCGGCCGGAGCAAGATTTGCTTGTTGGCGTTACCGGTTACACGATACCCGGCTTGGGCGTGTCGCCGACGCGGACGATCTTCATGGTGTTGGTGCCGCCGGCAGCGCCGATCGGTTCGCCGATGGTGAGCACGATGAGGTCGCCGTAGGTGACCACGCCCTGCTCCAGCAGGATCTGCTCGGCTTCCCACAGCAGCACGTCGCGGTCGGCGTGGATCTGGGACATCAGCAGCGGGTAGACCTCGCGGTAGAGCGTCATCTGGTTGCGGGCGGAGGTTTCGGGGGTGAGGGCGTAGATCGGCACGCCGCTGTTGAGGCGGCTCATCCACAGGGCGGTGGAGCCGGTTTGCGTGAGGGACGCGATGGCCTTCACCTTGAGGTGGTAGGCGGTCCACATGGCGGCCATGGCGATGGACTGGTCGATGCGCGTGAAGATGCGGTCGAGGAAGTCGCGGTCCATCGTGACCTCGGCGGACTTCTCGGCCTCCAGGCAGATGCGCGCCATGGATTCGACCACCTCGATGGGGAACTTGCCGGAGGCGGTCTCGGCGGAGAGCATCACCGCGTCGGTGCCGTCCAGCACCGCGTTGGCCACGTCGGAGACTTCGGCGCGGGTGGGCACCGGGCTCAGGATCATGGATTCCATCATCTGGGTGGCGGTGATGGTGAGCTTGTTGCGCTCCCGGGCGAGCCGGATCATGCGCTTCTGCAGGGCCGGCACGGCGGCGTCGCCCACTTCGACGGCCAGGTCGCCCCGGGCCACCATGATGCCGTCGGAGGCGTCGAGGATCTCCTCGAGGTTGGCGACGGCTTCGGTGCGTTCGATCTTGGCGATCAGCACCGCGCTGCTGCCGGCGGCACGCAGCAGCTGGCGGGCCATGTACATGTCGGCCGAGCCCTTGGGGAAGGAGATGGCGACGAAATCCACGCCGATCTGGGCGGCGGTCTTGATGTCGTCCATGTCCTTGGCGGTGAGGGCCGGCGCCGTGAGGCCGCCGCCCTGGCGGTTGATGCCCTTGTTGTTGGAGAGCTCGCCGCCGACCTTCACGCGGGTGTGGATCTCGTGGCCGAGCACGCGCTCGACGCCCAGCTTGAGCCGGCCGTCGTCGAGCAGCAGCACGTCGCCGGGCTTCACGTCGCGGGGCAGATCCTTGTAATCGAGGCCGACCCGGTTGGCGTCGCCCAGGCCGGTCATGGCGGCGTCGAGGATGAAGGGCGCGTCCTTGACGAGGGTGATCTTGCCCTCCTCGAACTTGCCGACGCGGATCTTGGGGCCCTGCATGTCGGCCAGGATGCCCACCGGGCGGCCGGCGAGCAGCGAGGCCTCGCGGATCTGGCCGGCGCGGCGGATGTGGTCTTCGGCGGTGCCGTGGGAGAAGTTGAGGCGCACCACATCCACGCCCGATTGAACCAGGCGCTCGAGGGTGGCGAGATCGGAGGAGGCGGGGCCGAGGGTGGCGACGATCTTGGTGTGGCGGGACATGGGGTCTCCGGTTGGACTGGACGCGTGGGTGAATGACGGGATTCTATGCGTTCCCGGGGGGGATGCGGGCAGGAAGGTCGGTCTTGCTGCGTCCCGCGGCCTTGGCCTGGTACATGGCGGCGTCGGCGTGGCGGGTGAGGGTTTCGATGTCGGTGCCGTCGCCGGGGTAGAGGGCGATGCCGATGCTCACCGAGATGCGCTGCTCGGTGCCTTCAAGGGTGAAGGGGTGGCTGACGGCCTGACGGATCTTGTCGGCGACGGCTTCGGCTTCGTCGGGGCCGTGGATGTCGTGGAGCAGGATCATGAACTCGTCGCCCCCCTGGCGGGCGAGCAGGTCGCTGGCCCGCAGGGCGTGCAGCATGCGGCGCGCGGCTTCGATCAACAGGGCGTCGCCGGCAGCGTGACCGAGGGTGTCGTTCACCTCCTTGAAGCGGTCGAGATCGAGGAACAGCAGCGCGAAGCGGGTGCGGTGGCGCATCGCCAGCAGCAGGCTGGTGTTCATCTGGTCGAGGAACTGGGCCCGGTTGGCCAGCCCGGTGAGGGCGTCGTGGGTGGCCAGGTAGTGGATGCGCTGCTCGGAGGCCTTGCGTTCGGAGATGTCGGTGATGGTCAGGATGGCACCCTGCAGGTTGCCGGCGGCGTCCAGGTGCGGCGCATCGGTGACGATGGCGGTGAGCAGGCTGCCGTCGGCCCGGCGTAGCTCCTGCTCGTAGGTGGCGGCCTTGCCCTGGCGCAGCCGGGTGGCCAGCGCCAGCACGCGGGGCGGATCGGCGGCCGGCCACAGGCTGTCGAGGCGCCGGTCGATGAGGTAGCCGTCCGGGTAGCCCAGCAGGGTGTTGAGGCGCGGGTTGAGGAAGGTGAAGCGCAGATCCTGGTCAAGGGAGGCGATGCCGTCGTGGGAGAGATTGACCAGCGCGCTGTAGCGGGCTTCGCTGGCGCGCAGGGAGGCGCTGGTCCGGTCAAGGGCGATGGCGTGCTGGCGGGCCGCGGTGAAGGACACCGCCAGCAGCACGAACAGGGCACCGATCAGCACCACGGCGGTCTTCTCGGCCGTTGCGCTGCCGCGCCCCCGGGCCAGCTGGGGCGCTTCGTCGAAGATCAGCGTCCATACCCGGTTGTCCAGTTCGAGCACCGCCTTGCGCGTCAGGCCCTTGCCGTCGGCGGTGCGTTTCGGGTCGCTGTCGAAGAGCAGTGCGGCCGGTTCTTCCCCGTGGCCGTCGTAGATGCGGATGCGGCTGGTCGACTCGCCGAGGGTGCCGACGATCAGGTCGCCGAGCCGGAATGGGGCATAGACCCAGCCAACGAAGGCCTGGGCGCGCTGGGCCGGGGTTTCGAGGCGCGCGCCTGTGCGGAACACCGGCAGATAGAGCAGCACGCCGGCCTGGACGTCGGTGGTGGTTTCCTGAACCAGCCGCACCTTGCCCGACAGCGCAGGCACGCCGAGAAGCCGGGCGCGCTCCATCGCCTCGCGGCGCACCGGTTCCGAATACATGTCGTAGCCGAAGGCGCGCTGGTTGCGCCAGTCGAAGGGTTCGAGATAGACGATCGCGCTGTAGATGTCGCGCCTGCCCGGCGGGCTGATCCGGTAATCGGGGAAGCCTTCGGCGCGCACCCGCTGCTCGTGGCTCGCCAGTTGCGCCGCCGGCACCTGCATCGCGAAGCCGACGCCCTGGATGCCGGCGAAGTCGGCCTGAAGGCGCAGCCCGGCGACGTAATCCCGCCATTCGGTGCGGGTCACCTCCTGGGACGCCGCAAACAGCGCCCGGGCGCCGCGCAGTACCTGCCGATAGGCCTTGAAGCGCTCCTCGATCTTCAGCGTGATCTCGTTGGTCTCGAGGACGAAGGCGCTTTCCCGCCCGGCCCGGTTGGCTTCGTCGATCCGCTGGATGGCCAGCCAGCCCACCGTGATCGACAGCAGCAATGACACGACGGCCGGGACGAAGACCTCCCGCAGCAGGCCTTGCGGATCCGCCCCGATGAATTTCATCATGCTCTGCCAGCCTCTCTCGCGCCAAAACAGCGGATTGCGCTTGAAAACCCACTCCGACGCTTATAACGGCACGAGATGGCAGGAGTTTGATCCCCGCGCCCAAACTGCCTGCCGATGTCCTTCAAGGCGCGTCCAGCCTGACCCGGCGTGGCCTGAAGTGTCATAATCCCCCACCTTCCGGCGCGGCTGGCGGCCTCTGGTGGCCAGGCCGCTCGCGCCATGATCAGCTTTTCCAAGGATTTTCGATGATTCTCGTTACCGGCGGTGCCGGCTTTATCGGTGCAAACTTTGTCCTCGACTGGCTGCGCGTGAGCGACGAGCCGGTGGTGAACCTCGACGCCCTCACCTACGCGGGCAACCTGGAGAACCTCGCTTCCCTCAAGGGCGACGCGCGCCACCTCTTCGTGCAGGGCGACATCTGCGACCGCGCCCTCATCGACCGCCTGCTCGCCCAGCACCAGCCCCGGGCCATCGTCCATTTTGCCGCCGAGAGCCACGTGGATCGCAGCATCCACGGCCCGGGCGATTTCATCCGCACCAACGTCAACGGCACCTTCACCCTGCTGGAGGCCGCCCGCGGCTACTGGATGGGGCTCGATGCCGACGCGAAGGCCGCCTTCCGCTTCCATCACGTGAGCACCGACGAGGTTTATGGTTCCCTCGGCCCCAACGATCCGGCCTTCACCGAGACCAAGACCTACGAGCCCAACAGCCCGTACTCCGCCAGCAAGGCTGCGTCGGATCACCTCGTGCGCGCCTGGCACCACACCTACGGCCTGCCGGTCACCACCAGCAACTGCTCCAACAACTACGGCCCGTATCACTTCCCGGAAAAGCTCATCCCGCTGATGATCGCCAACGCGCTCGCCGGCAAGCCGCTGCCGGTGTATGGCGACGGCCAGCAGATCCGCGACTGGCTGTACGTCACCGACCACTGCAGCGCCATCCGCGCCATCCTCGCCACCGGCAAGCCGGGCGAGGTGTACAACGTGGGCGGCTGGAACGAGAAGCCCAACATCGAGATCGTGCACACCCTGTGCGCGCTCCTCGACGAGCTCAAGCCCGACGCCGCCGGCAGCTACAGCCGCCTCATCACCTACGTCACCGACCGCCCCGGCCACGACCGCCGCTACGCCATCGATGCCCGCAAGATCGAGCGCGAGCTCGGCTGGCGCCCCGCCGAGACCTTTGAAACCGGAATCCGCAAGACCGTCGAGTGGTATCTCGCCAACCAGGAATGGGTCGCCCACGTGCAAAGCGGCGCCTACCGCGAGTGGGTCGAGAAGAACTACGAGAGCCGCAGCTGAATTGTGCCCGCGCGACGGGGAAGACCCGTCGCGCCCCACTCCCCAATTCCCTCTTCCCGACGCCCACCCCCATGAAGATCCTTCTCCTCGGCAAGAACGGCCAGGTCGGCTGGGAGCTCCAGCGCAGCCTCGCCCCCCTCGGTGAAGTCATCGCCCTCGACCACGACGGCGCTCCCGGCCTCTCCGGCGACTTCGCCCAGCCGGAGAGCCTCGCCGCCACCGTGCGCGACGTGGCCCCGGACCTCATCGTCAATGCCGCCGCCCACACCGCCGTCGATAAGGCCGAGAGCGAACCCGAGCTCGCCCGCGCCATCAACGCGCTCGCCCCCGGCGTGCTCGCCCGCGAAGCCGCGGCGCTCGGCGCGCTGCTGGTGCATTACTCCACCGACTACGTCTTCGACGGCAGCGGCAACGCTCCGTGGGTCGAGGACGCGCCCACCGGCCCGCTGTCGGTGTACGGCGCCACCAAGCGCGAGGGCGAACAGCTGATCCGCGACAGTGGCTGCCGCCACCTGATCTTCCGCACCAGCTGGGTGTACGCCGCCCGCGGCGGCAACTTTGCCAAGACCATGCTCAAGCTCGCCGCGGAGCGCGACGCCCTCACCATCATCGACGACCAGCACGGCGCCCCCACCGGCGCCGAGCTGCTGGCGGACGTCACCGCCCACGCCGCCCGGATGACCCTCGTGAGCCCCGATCTCGCCGGCACCTACCACCTCGCCGCCGGCGGCGAGACCACCTGGCACGGCTACGCCCGCCACGTCATCGAGTTCGCCCGCGCCCGCGGTGTGGCGATCAAGGTCGCCCCGGACGCCATCCGCCCGGTGCCCACCAGCGCCTTCCCGACCCCCGCCAAGCGCCCGGCCAACTCCCGCCTCGACACCCGCAAGCTCCAGCAGGCCTTCGGCCTCGTGCTGCCCCCATGGCAAAGCGGCGTCGAGCGGATGCTCAACGAGATTCTCTGAGGCAATGGTCAGTGGGGAGTGGGAAGTGGGCGGGAGACCGCACGAACGGCTGGACGCGTGGCGGCAGGGCATGCTGCTCGTGAAGGCGGTTTATGGGCTGTCGGCCTGCTTCCCCGGCGATGAACGTTTCGGGCTGACCGAGCAGATGCGCCGCGCCGCCGTTTCCATTCCCTGCAACCTCGCCGAGGGTCGGCGCGCAGTGGTGCCAGGGAGTACGCCCACTTCATCTCCGTTGCCCGCGGCTCGCTTGCCGAACTCACCACGCAGATCCAGATCGCCGGGATGCTTGGCTATCTGGACGACACCACCGAAATCCTGAACCTTACCGACCACGTTGGCCGCTTGCTGACGGGTCTCTACCGAAAATGGAGCGCCCAATGAGCCCCCCACTTCCCACTTCCCATTCGTCCCTTACCCGAAAGGGCATCATCCTCGCCGGTGGCTCCGGCACCCGGCTGCACCCGGCCACGCTGGCCGTCTCCAAGCAGCTGATCCCGGTTTACGACAAGCCGATGATCTACTACCCCCTCAGCACCCTGATGCTGGCGGGCATCCGCGACATCCTCATCATCTCCACCCCGCAAGACACGCCGCGCTTCGAGCAGCTGCTGGGCGATGGCAGCCAGTGGGGCCTCAACCTGCAGTACGCCGTCCAGCCCAGCCCGGACGGCCTCGCCCAGGCCTTCATCATCGGCGCCGACTTCGTGGGCAACAACCCCAGCGCCCTGGTGCTGGGCGACAACCTCTTCTACGGCCATGACTTCGCCAGCGGCCTGCGTGCGGCCAGCGCCCGGGCCGACGGCGCCACCGTCTTCGCCTACCCGGTGCACGACCCCGAGCGCTACGGCGTGGTCGAGTTCGACGACAAGGGCCAGGCCGTCAGCCTCGAAGAAAAACCCAAGCAGCCCAAGAGCCGCTACGCCGTCACCGGCCTGTACTTCTACGACAACCGCGTCGTGGACGTCGCCCGCAACACCAAGCCCAGCGACCGGGGCGAGCTCGAGATCACCGACGTGAACCGCCAGTATCTCGACTGGGGCGCGCTCGATGTGCAGGTGATGGGCCGCGGCCACGCCTGGCTCGACACCGGCACCCACGAGAGCCTGCTCGAAGCCAGCCTCTTCATCCAGACCATCGAGAAGCGCCAGGGCCTCAAGATCGCGTGTCCGGAAGAGATCGCCTGGCGCGCCGGCTGGATCGGTGCCGAGCAACTCCAGAAGCTCGCCGCGCCGCTCGCCAAGAACGGCTACGGCCAGTACCTGCTGCGCATCCTCGACGAAAAAGTCTTTTAACCGAGCGAGTTCCGATGAACGTCATTCAAACCGCCATCCCCGACCTGCTGATCCTCGAACCCAAGCTCTTCGGCGACGCCCGCGGCTTCTTCATGGAGAGCTTCAACGCCAAGGCTTTCCAGGCGGCCACGGGGCTCGACGTGCACTTCGTGCAGGACAACCACTCCCGCTCTGCCAAGGGCGTGCTGCGCGGCCTGCACTACCAGATCGAGCAGGCCCAGGGAAAGCTCGTGCGCGTGGTGCGCGGCAGCGTCTTCGATGTGGCGGTGGATCTGCGCAGGTCGTCGGCCACCTTCGGCCAGTGGGTCGGCGTGGAGCTCTCTGAAGAGAACAACCGCCAGTTCTGGATTCCGCCGGGCTTTGCCCACGGTTTCCTGGTCACCAGCGATTCGGCGGATTTCCTCTACAAGACCACCGACTACTACGCCCCGCAGTTCGAGCGCAGCCTGGCCTGGAACGACCCGACCGTCGGCGTCGAGTGGCCGCTGCACCTGCTGGACGGCGCGCCACTGCTGTCGGCCAAGGACGTGGCCGGCAAGCCGCTCGCCGAGTGCGAGACCTTCGCCTGATCCGGCCCTGGCTTTCGGGGCCGCCTGCGCCAATCTGACAATTATTTCTTCGTCTTGCCCAGGCCGGGCGCGCGATAATGCGCGCCTGTCATTCTGCCCGTGGAGCCCCGCATGTCCCGTTCGCTGATCTACCTCGTTGCCGGCGCGCGTCCCAATTTCATGAAGATCGCCCCGATCGTGCGCGCCCTGCAGGCCCGTGCCGACCGCTTCGAGTTCAAGATCATCCACACCGGCCAGCACTACGACCGGGAGATGAGCGACGTCTTCTTCGACGAGCTGGGCATCCCCAAGCCGGATTACCACCTGGAAGCCGGCGGCGGCAGCCACGCCACGCAAACCGCCAAGATCATGGTGGCCTTCGAGGAGATCTGCCAGAAGGCCCGCCCCGACTGCGTGCTGGTGGTGGGTGATGTGAACTCCACGCTGGCCTGCTCCATCGACGCCAAGAAGCTCGACATTCCGGTCGCCCACGTGGAGGCCGGCCTGCGTAGCGGCGACATGCGCATGCCCGAGGAAATCAACCGTCTCGTCACCGACAGCATCTCCGACTGGTTCTTCTGCACCGAACCCGCCGGCGTGGATAACCTGCTGCGTGAAGGCAAGGGCAAGGACGTGGTCTTCCATGTGGGCCACGTGATGGTCGACAACCTGCTCTTCCAGCGCGACAAGCTCGACGCCTCCGACAAGTCGGGCATGGACACCGAAGCCATCAAGGCCCAATACCCCAGGTACGGCGTGGTCACGCTGCACCGCCCGTCCAACGTGGACGACGAGGCCAACCTGCGCGGCATCGCCGGCGCCCTGCGTCAGATCGCCGCCGACCTGCCGCTGATCTTCCCGGTGCACCCGCGCACCCGCGGCAACCTCGAGAAGTTCGGGCTCGACCTGGGCCCCAACGTGGTGCTCACCAAGCCCCAGTCGTACATGGAATTCCTCAACCTGTGGAAGGACGCCGCGCTGATCATGACCGACAGCGGCGGCCTGCAGGAAGAAACCACCGCCCTCGGCATCCCCTGCCTCACCCTGCGCGAGAACACCGAGCGCCCGGTGACCATCGACGAAGGCAGTAACGTGCTGGTGGGCACCGATCCGGCGCGCATCCTCGCCGAAGCCGCCAAGGTGCTGGCCGGCCAGGGCAAGCACGGCTGCCGCCCGCTGCTTTGGGACGGCAAGGCCGCCGAGCGGATCGTCGCCGATCTGGATCGCCTGCTGCCCTGAGGTTGCCAGCCCCGTTCAGGGGTGTTGTATTTGAAACGGCGGATGTTGCGAAGGCAACGCCCGCCGTTTTTACGTTCATGCGATTCAAACGAAGCCGATCCTGTAGGTCGGACTTCAGTCCGACAGCGCGCGTCCCGTCAGGCGCCGTTTTGTCGGACTGAAGTCCGACCTACAGGGCCGCCGGCGCTCCTCACGCCTTGTGCAGCCGCACGTCCACCTCGCCGATGCGCCCTTCGGGCTCCGGCGCGCCGAGGGTGAGGCCCAGCTCCAGTTCGCCCCGCACCACGCAGCGGGCTACGCCCAGTTGCCAGCCGGGGGCGGCCGGGTCGAGGTTGCGGGTGATGCTGGCGAGGCTCACCTGCGGCTTGGCGAGGCGTAGCGCGAGGCGCGGCGGGGCGCCGGATAGCTCGATCACGTTGATCTCCGCAAAGGCTGCCAGCACCGCGGCCACGCTGCTGGCGAGGAGCGCGTCGGCGCTGGCGATGTCCTTCGCCCAGGTGCGCAGTTCCAGGTCGATCCAGCCGCTGCGGCGCTCCCGGTAGCCGGCGCTGGGGGCGCCGCGGGTGCGTGCCTGCACCGGGCCGGGTGGTTCGCGGAAGAAGCGCAGCGTGCGGCCGTCCAGCAGCCAGGCGTCGCCAGCGGCGAGGATGCGGCCCGGCGGGCAATGGACC